>NZ_PDJJ01000001.1:3900000-4041252 GCF_002563715.1 Isoptericola jiangsuensis | reverse complement strand
GACGTCGTCACCGCCGCCCGCCGACGACGGCACGGCACGCCCTGGTCGACGCGTTCGGGTTCGGCGGCCACAGCTCCGCCCTGGTGCTGTCACGGGACTGACCCCGACCCCCTGGACGCAACGAGCGTGCTGGGTCGGTACCTCAAACCGTGGTTTGAGGTACCGACCCAGCACGCTCGTTGCAGCAGAGAGAGGGGGGACAGGCGTCAGCTCAGGCCGAACGCCCGCACCACCTCCTGCGTGACCGCGTTGCCCGCGTCGTCGTGCCGTCGTGTCGCAGCGACACCGACCCGCCACCCTTCGGGGTGCTCAGCTGCGCGGTCCAGTCGTCACCGGAACGCTCGACGGTCACGGGCGACCACGTGGCGCCCTCGTCGTAGGACACCTCGAGGGCGACGTCCGTCACGGTGCCCGCGCCGACGGCGCCCACCGGGTGCGCGACCTCCAGGCCGACCGTCGTCCGGCCGCCGGCACGCACGGTGCCGTCGAGACCCGTCGCGACGTCGTAGCCGATCCCGAGCAGCGGCAGCGTGCCGACGGCACGGTCGGTGACGAACGTCCACGCCGACGCGGTGCGTGTCGACCAGGCCCACGTCGTGGGCTCGACGGTCGTGTCGAGCTCGTAGCGGTACGTCTGCGGCCCGGCGGCGTCGGTCCGGGACCACGAGATCGACTGCGACGCTCCGGAGCGCAGCAGCGTGTCCCCGAGGCGCGACGCGATCTTGCGGCCCGACCCGAACGAACCGGTGAGCTCGCCCGGACCGGACGCCGTCGGCGTGTTCATCTTGAGGATCGTGCCGGTGTTGTTCGCCAGCCAGAAGCCGTCGCCCTGGCGCGGCGCGGTGACGCCGAACCAGTCGATCGTCTGCCCCGCGGTGTAGCGGGTCTGGAGGTCACGCACCTCCGACCGTTCGCCGCGTCCACGGCGGCGAACCACGCGGCACCCGCACCCACGGCTGCCGGGCTGAGGTAGGTGACGTGCTCGGAGGCCGACTCCCAGGCCTGGCTCATGCCGAGGCACTTGAGCAGGAACGTCGAGCAGTCGTAGCGCAGGAGGTTGAGCGGGCGCGCCTCGGTGTCCGCGAACCGGTCGGTGGGACCGCGAGGTCGCCCGTGCGGGGTGCGACGACGAGGTCCGCGGGCGCCGAGCCCTCCCACGTGCGCTGGTAGTCGTACGCGTAGCCCGGGTAGGCGTCGGCTGTGCCCCGGATCGACGCGGTGCCGGCGGACAGCAGCCGCTCGCCGTCGGCGGCGCTGACCGACACCGTCGGCACGGTGCCGCCGGCGAGGTCGAACAGGGTGCCCGGGCCGTCGTTGACGACGACGAGCAGGGCGGCCCCGGCGTCCCGTGCCGCAGCGGCACGGGCGAGCGGGGTGACCGTCGCGCTCCTCGTCACGACCAGCGCCTTGCCGGCCGCGTCCACGGCCGCGACCTCGGCGGGCGTGCCCGTCCCGGCGGCGACGACCTCCAGGTCGACCTTCCCGTCGAGGCGGGTGCTGCGCGACTGGTAGACGGTGTCGAGCGTCCACGACGACGGCGTGTGCGCGCGGACCTCGAGCAGCGGCGCGAGACGGGACCAGCGGGCCGTCAGGTAGTACGGCCCGTCGGGGACGTCCCCGGTGGGCAGCACCCACGCCTCCGCGCCGGGGGCGACGGGCGTCGACATGCCGAACGGGATGCCGCCGGAGGGCGCGTGGTACCAGTCGACACGACCGGCCTGCGCGACGCTGGGGCGCGGGGTGTCGAGCCGCACGGGGGTGGCGTCGCGGGCGTCGAGCACGACGTGCACGTCCCCGTCCTCGACGGCGACGTGCGGCTCGGCCAGCCAGTACAGACGGTCGGTGCCGTCGTCGTCGGCGTAGCGCCAGCTTGGTGGACACCGCGAGGGTGCGCGGCTCCACGCGCTTCGTGGCGATGCGGCCGTCGGCGTCCGCCTGCTCCGTGCGGAACACGCCGTTGGTGTAGTCGTAGACGAGCACCTCGGCGCCCGCGACCGGCGCACCGGACGTGCCCAGGACGGTGACGTCGACGTCGTACTTCTCGACCTCGCGGCTCAGGCCGGTGCCGGTGCGGGCCACGACGGTGCCCGCAGCGTCGGTCGCGACGACCTCGCCCAGGTAGTGGCCGGTCACGGGGCGTCGGCGAACGACGCGGTGGCGTCCACCGTGGCGGTGCCGTGCGCGGGGACGACGACGTGGTCGGCGGAGAGCCGCACCACGTCGGCGGACCGTCGGAGGTGGTGGACAGGTCGAGCGCGAGCTCGGCGTCCGTGTCGTTGAAGTAGGTGATGGTGCGGGTCTGCGGCGTGGGATCCGGGTCGCCCCAGGTGGCAGGCCGAAGAAGACGGACCCGGTGGCGGACACGTCGTCGAGCGTCGCGGGGACGTCGAGGCGGCCCGTGCCGACCTCGTACAGGCTGCCGTCGACCTCCGTGGCGGACGACATGAGGGCGTCCTTGAGGCGCTGCGCGCCCCAGTCGGGGTGCTCGACGGCGAGCAGCGCGGCGGCGCCCGCGACGTGCGGCGTCGCCATGGAGGTGCCGCTCATCGTCGTGTAGTAGCCGGACCCGCGGGTGTGGTGGGAGCGGGCGGCGGTGATGTTCACGCCGGGGGCGGCCATGTCGGGCTTGAGGCCCTCGTCGAGGCCGCGCGGGCCCTGCGACGAGAAGGAGGCGAGCCGGTCGTCGTCGTCCGTCGCGGCGATCGTCAGGGCGGCGTCCGCCGTGCCCGGGCTCGTCACGGTGCCGGGGGCGCCGGAGTTGCCGGCCGCGACGACGAACAGCACGTCGTGCTCCGCGGACAGCGCGTTGAGGGACTGCGCCATCGGGTCGGTCTGGTCGGTGAGGGGCGTCGTCGCCGAGGCTCATGCTGACGACGTCCGCGTCGGCCTCGGTGGCGGCCCACTCCATGCCGGCGATGATCCACGAGTCGAGGCCGTAGCCGTTGTCCGCGAGGACCTTGCCGACCGCGAGCTCGGCGCCCGGCGCGACGCCGGTGTTCTTCCCGTCGCTGGCCGCGCCGGACCCGGCGACGGTGGAGGCGACGTGGGTGCCCGTGCCCGGCGCCGTCGGCGACCTCCTGGCCGGGGACGAACGAGGCGGTGGTCACGACGGCGTCGGCGAGGTCGGGGTGGTCGAGGTCGACGCCGGTGTCCAGGACGGCGACGCGGGCGCCGGTGCCGTCGTTGCCCGCGGCCCACGCCTCGGGCGCGCCGACGAGCGGGACGGAGACGTCGAGGGTCGCGGAGACCCGACCGTCGAGCCACAGCTTGGTCCAGCCGCCCACGAGGGTCCCGGGCGCGGTGGCCGACCGGGTGCCGCGCGTGGTGGCGGCGCCGGTGACGGCGGCCCAGAAATCGCTCGCCTCGTCCGCGTCGGTGCGCAGCGCGGCGCCGTCGACCGACGGCAGGTCGAGGGTCTTCGTGCTGCCCGCGGGAGCCTTCGGGGTGCTGCGCAGCCGCGCGGCGTGCTGCGCGATGACGGGGATGCCGCCGGAGGCGTCGTCGTAGCCGTACTCGACGAGGTCGGTGACGTTGAACAGCTCCCGGTCCAGCGCGTCGGAGGCGAGGTACGGCAGCGCCGCGTCGGGCACGACGTAGGTGTCGCCGTCGACGACGAGGGTCTGCGCCGGGCGCGGTGGATCCCGGTGCGGGGTCGACCGTGATCGCCTCCTGGCCGTCCGTCGTCGTGGCGACGTGGACGACGTCGCCGGTGACGAGCGTGACCGTGACGGTCTCGCCGGTGGACGCGCCGGCGGTGGCCGCCGAGGTCGAGCCGTTGTCGGTGGGCGGGGTCGCTCCCCAGCGGGGAGGACTCCCACCGCCAGCACGGCTCCCGCCGCGGTCGCGGCGATCCCGGCTCGGACGAGTGGTCGCATGGTGGCGCCTTTCGCCGAGAACTGTTCGGTGCCTCGGGACACTTTCAGGCAACACGTGGCGGGCACAATGGCGGAGACTGGCGAGAATGCGCCATGACGGGAACCCGCAAGGACGGTCCCCGGCAGGGAGGGGTGCGAGAGATGACGGACGGCAGCGTGCCGGGCGACGACGTCGGCGACCTCCTGGGCACCGCCGCCGGGCTGTCGGCCGACCTGCTCGCCGGTCTACCGGCTGCTGGTCGCGACGCCGGGCGCGTCGGCGGGTCACGTCGCCGCGACCCTGGACGTCCCGCGGGGCGCCGCCCGCGAGCGCCTCGCCGCGCTCGCCGAGCGCGGGTTCGCCAGCGTCTCGGCGCGTCCCGACGACGGTGGCGACACCGGTGACGACGACGTCCGGTACGTGGCCGCGCCACCGTCGGTGGTGCTGGGCGGGCGCCTGGCCGCGCACGAGGTGGCGGTGCGGCGCGCGCAGGCGGAGCTCGACACCCTGGAGGAGATGTACCGGCACGCGGGTGCGGAGGGTGGCGCCGACGACGTGGTGCAGGTGGTGCGCGGCGCGGCCGAGGTGGCGCACTGGTTTCGCGCCGGGGTGCAGTCCGGGCGCGGCGCGCGGCCGAGGTGCGGGGCCCGTTTCGGTTGCAGCACCCGGTGGCGGTTGACCCGGATCGCGGGACGAGGAACCACGTGGAGGAGCGAGCTGGTCCGGCCGGGGGCGTGCGGTACCGGGTGCTGGTTCGAGCAGGGCCGGCGCTGGGACCCGTTCCCGGGCGGGCTGGGACGCCGTTCGCGGCCGGGCGCTGCGGGCCGGGGAGTCGGCGCCGGGTGGATCGACCGCCGCTGCCGCTGGCGCATTGGTGATCCGCCGGACGACGGCCTGGCGCTGCTGCCGGGTTGCTCAGCGCGCCGGAGCGGGGCGTCCGCGGGCGGGCGATGGCTGGTACCGGGCCGGAAGCGCGCTCCTCACGGGCCTGGATCCGGCGCCTGTTCGGACACCCTGTGGGGGGGGCACGGCGCGCTGGCCCCCCGTCATCCTGCCGACGCGCCGTCCGGGTGTGCCGGTCCGGTCGGGGGTGGCCGCCCACGACCCGACGACGGGCACACCGGACGGCGCGTCGAGGATGACGGGGCCGCGCGCGTCCACAGGGTGTCGAACAGCGCGATCAGGCCCGTGAGGAGCGCGCTCGGCCGTACCAGCATCGCCGCCGCGGACGCCCGCTCCGGCGCGCTGAGCACCGGCAGCAGCGCCAGGCCGTCGTCGGCGATCACCATGCGCAGCGGCAGCGCGTCGATCACCCCGCGCCGACTCCCCGGCCCGCAGCCCGGCCGCGACGCGTCCAGCCCGCCGGGACGTGTCCAGCGCCGCCTGCTCGAACAGCACCCGGTACCGCACGCCCCGGCGGACCAGCTCGTCCTCCACGTGGTTCTCGTCCGCACCGGTCACCGCCACCGGGTGCTGCACGAACGCCCGCACCTCGCCGCGCGCGCCCGACTGCACCCGCGCGAACCAGTGCGCCACCTCGGCCGCGCCGCGCACCACCTGCACCACGTCGTCGGCGCCACCCTCCGCACCCGCGTGCCGGTACATCTCCTCCAGGGTGTCGAGCTCCGCCTGCGCGCGCCCGCACCGCCACCTCGTGCGCGGCCAGGCGCCCGCCCAGCACCACCGACGGTGGCGCGGCCACGTACCGGACGTCGTCGTCACCGGTGTCGCCACCGTCGTCGGGACGCGCCGAGACGCTGGCGAACCCGCGCTCGGCGAGCGCGGCGAGGCGCTCGCGGGCGGCGCCCCGCGGGACGTCCAGGGTCGCGGCGACGTGACCCGCCGACGCGCCCGGCGTCGCGACCAGCAGCCGGTAGACGGCGAGCAGGTCGGCCGACAGCCCGGCGGCGGTGCCCAGGAGGTCGCCGACGTCGTCGCCCGGCACGCTGCCGTCCGTCATCTCTCGCACCCCTCCCTGCCCGGGGACCGTCCTTGCGGGTTCCCGTCATGGCGCATTCTCGCCAGTCTCCGCCATTGTGCCCGCCACGTGTTGCCTGAAAGTGTCCCGAGGCACCGAACAGTTCTCGCGAAAGGCGCCACCATGCGACCACTCGTCCGAGCCGGGATCGCCGCGACCGCGGCGGGAGCCGTGCTGGCGGTGGGAGTCCTCCCCGGCTGGGGAGCGACCCCGCCCACCGACAACGGCTCGACCTCGGCGGCCACCGCCGGCGCGTCCACCGGCGAGACCGTCACGGTCACGCTCGTCACCGGCGACGTCGTCCACGTCGCCACGACGACGGACGGCCAGGAGGCGATCACGGTCGACCCCGCACCGGGATCCACCGCGCCGGCGCAGACCCTCGTCGTCGACGGCGACACCTACGTCGTGCCCGACGCGGCGCTGCCGTACCTCGCCTCCGACGCGCTGGACCGGGAGCTGTTCAACGTCACCGACCTCGTCGAGTACGGCTACGACGACGCCTCCGGCGGCATCCCCGTCATCGCGCAGCACGCCGCGCGGCTGCGCAGCACCCCGAAGGCTCCCGCGGGCAGCACGAAGACCCTCGACCTGCCGTCGGTCGACGGCGCCGCGCTGCGCACCGACGCGGACGAGGCGAGCGATTTCTGGGCCGCCGTCACCGGCGCCGCCACCACGCGCGGCACCCGGTCGGCCACCGCGCCCGGGACCCTCGTGGGCGGCTGGACCAAGCTGTGGCTCGACGGTCGGGTCTCCGCGACCCTCGACGTCTCCGTCCCGCTCGTCGGCGCGCCCGAGGCGTGGGCCGCGGGCAACGACGGCACCGGCGCCCGCGTCGCCGTCCTGGACACCGGCGTCGACCTCGACCACCCCGACCTCGCCGACGCCGTCGTGACCACCGCCTCGTTCGTCCCCGGCCAGGAGGTCGCCGACGGCGCCGGGCACGGCACCCACGTCGCCTCCACCGTCGCCGGGTCCGGCGCGGCCAGCGACGGGAAGAACACCGGCGTCGCGCCGGGCGCCGAGCTCGCGGTCGGCAAGGTCCTCGCGGACAACGGCTACGGCCTCGACTCGTGGATCATCGCCGGCATGGAGTGGGCCGCCACCGAGGCCGACGCGGACGTCGTCAGCATGAGCCTCGGCGACGACGCCCTCACCGACCAGACCGACCCGATGGCGCAGTCCCTCAACGCGCTGTCCGCGGAGCACGACGTGCTGTTCGTCGTCGCGGCCGGCAACTCCGGCGCCCCCGGCACCGTGACGAGCCCGGGCACGGCGGACGCCGCCCTGACGATCGCCGCGACGGACGACGACGACCGGCTCGCCTCCTTCTCGTCGCAGGGCCCGCGCGGCCTCGACGAGGGCCTCAAGCCCGACATGGCCGCCCCCGGCGTGAACATCACCGCCGCCCGCTCCCACCACACCCGCGGGTCCGGCTACTACACGACGATGAGCGGCACCTCCATGGCGACGCCGCACGTCGCGGGCGCCGCCGCGCTGCTCGCCGTCGAGCACCCCGACTGGGGCGCGCAGCGCCTCAAGGACGCCCTCATGTCGTCCGCCACGGAGGTCGACGGCAGCCTGTACGAGGTCGGCACGGGCCGCCTCGACGTCCCCGCGACGCTCGACGACGTGTCCGCCACCGGGTCCGTCTTCTTCGGCCTGGCCACCTGGGGCGACCCGGATCCCACGCCGCAGACCCGCACCATCACCTACTTCAACGACACGGACGCCGAGCTCGCGCTCGACCTGTCCACCACCTCCGACGGTCCCGCCGACGTGGTGCGGCTCTCCGCCGACCACGTCGTCGTCCCCGCGCACGGCACCGCCACGGTGGACGCCACCGCGTCGTTCGCCGACGCCCCCGTGACCGGCCACTACCTGGGCGAGGTCGTCGCGACCGACGCTGCGGGCACCGTCGTGGCCCGCACCGGCACCGGCCTGAGCCGCGAGGTCGAGAAGTACGACGTCGACGTCACCGTCCTGGGCACGTCCGGTGCGCCGGTCGCGGGCGCCGAGGTGCTCGTCTACGACTACACCAACGGCGTGTTCCGCACGGAGCAGGCGGACGCCGACGGCCGCATCGCCACGAAGCGCGTGGAGCCGCGCACCCTCGCGGTGTCCACCAAGCTGCGCTACGCCGACGACGACGGCACCGACCGTCTGTACTGGCTGGCCGAGCCGCACGTCGCCGTCGAGGACGGGGACGTGCACGTCGTGCTCGACGCCCGCGACGCCACCCCCGTGCGGCTCGACACCCCGCGCCCCAGCGTCGCGCAGGCCGGTCGTGTCGACTGGTACCACGCGCCCTCCGGCGGCATCCCGTTCGGCATGTCGACGCCCGTCGCCCCCGGCGCGGAGGCGTGGGTGCTGCCCACCGGGGACGTCCCCGACGGGCCGTACTACCTGACGGCCCGCTGGTCCCGTCTCGCGCCGCTGCTCGAGGTCCGCGCGCACACGCCGTCGTCGTGGACGCTCGACACCGTCTACCAGTCGCGCAGCACCCGCCTCGACGGGAAGGTCGACCTGGAGGTCGTCGCCGCCGGGACGGGCACGCCCGCCGAGGTCGCGGCCGTGGACGCGGCCGGCAAGGCGCTGGTCGTGACGAGGAGCGCGACGGTCACCCCGCTCGCCCGTGCCGCTGCGGCACGGGACGCCGGGGCCGCCCTGCTCGTCGTCGTCAACGACGGCCCGGGCACCCTGTTCGACCTCGCCGGCGGCACCGTGCCGACGGTGTCGGTCAGCGCCGCCGACGGCGAGCGGCTGCTGTCCGCCGGCACCGCGTCGATCCGGGGCACAGCCGACGCCTACCCGGGCTACGCGTACGACTACCAGCGCACGTGGGAGGGCTCGGCGCCCGCGGACCTCGTCGTCGCACCCCGCACGGGCGACCTCGCGGTCGTCACCGACCGGTTCGCGGACACCGAGGCGCGCCCGCTCAACCTCCTGCGCTACGACTGCTCGACGTTCCTGCTCAAGTGCCTCGGCATGAGCCAGGCCTGGGAGTCGGCCTCCGAGCACGTCACCTACCTCAGCCCGGCAGCCGTGGGTGCGGGTGCCGCGTGGTTCGCCGCCGTGGACGCGGCGAACGGTCGGGAGGTGCGTGACCTCCAGACCCGCTACACCGCGGGGCAGACCCAGACGATCGACTGGTTCGGCGTCACCGCGCCGCGCCAGGGCGACGGCTTCTGGCTGGCGAACAACACCGGCACGATCCTCAAGATGAACACGCCGACGGCGTCCGGTCCGGGCGAGCTCACCGGTTCGTTCGGGTCGGGCCGCAAGATCGCGTCGCGCCTCTACCTGGGGGACACGCTGCTGCGCTCCGGAGCGTCGCAGTCGATCTCGTGGTCCCGGACCGACGCCGCCGGGCCGCAGACGTACCGCTACGAGCTCGACACGACCGTCGAGCCCACGACGTGGGCCTGGTCGACACGCACCGCGTCGGCGTGGACGTTCGTCACCGACCGTGCCGACGTCGGCACGCTGCCGCTGCTCGGGATCGGCTACGACGTCGCGACGGGTCTCGACGGCACCGTGCGTGCCGGCGGCCGGACGACGGTCGGCCTGGAGGTCGCGCACCCGGTGGGCGCCGTCGGCGCGGGCACCGTGACGGACGTCGCCCTCGAGGTGTCCTACGACGAGGGCGCCACGTGGTCGCCCGTGACCGTCGAGCGTTCCGGTGACGACTGGACCGCGCAGCTGAGCACCCCGAAGGGTGGCGGGTCGGTGTCGCTGCGCACGACGGCGCACGACGACGCGGGCAACGCGGTCACGCAGGAGGTGGTGCGGGCGTTCGGCCTGAGCTGACGCCTGTCCCCCCTCTCTGCTGCAACGAGCGTGCTGGGTCGGTACCTCAAACCACGGTTTGAGGTACCGACCCAGCACGCTCGTTGCGTCCAGGGGGTCGGGGTCAGTCCCGTGACAGCACCAGGGCGGAGCTGTGGCCGCCGAACCCGAACGCGTCGACCAGGGCGTGCCGTGCCGTCGTCGGGCGGGCGGCGGTGACGACGTCGAGGTCGATCTGCGGGTCGAGGTCGTCGAGGTTGAGGGTCGGCGGGACGACGGCGTCCCCGGACGCCCCCGGAGCGTCGAGCCCTGCGGTGCCGGTCGGCCCCCTGCGGCTCCCGGGACTCGCGAGACCACCCAGCCCACCGAGCGCCGCGAGGACGCCGAGCGGTCCGGACGCGCCGAGCAGGTGCCCGGTGGACGCCTTGGTGGCGGTGACGGGCGGGGGGTCGCCGAACACGGCGCGCAGGGCGCGGGCCTCGTTGACGTCGCCGGCGGGGGTGGAGGTGGCGTGGGCGTGCACGAACCCGACGTCGGCGGGCGTCAGGCCCGCGGAGCGGAGGGCGAGGCCGACGGTGCGCGCCTGGTTGCCGGGCTCGCCGCCGACGATGTCGTGGGCGTCGGAGGTGAGGGCGCCGCCCTCGACCACGCCCCGGACGCGGGCGCCGCGCGCGCGGGCGTGCTCCTCGGCCTCCAGGACGAGCAGCACGCAGCCCTCGCCCATGACGAAGCCGTCGCGGGCGACGTCGAAGGGTCGGGACGCCCGTTCGGGCTCGTCGTTGCGGGTCGACATGGCGCGGGAGCGGGCGAACGCGGACACGCACAGGTCGACGACCGTGGCCTCGACGCCGCCGCAGACGACGACGTCGGCGTCGCCGTCGCGGATCATGGACCGGGCGGCGAGGATCGCCTCGACGCCGGCGGCGCAGGCGCTGACGGGGGCGCGCGCCCCGGCCTTCGCGCCCAGGTCGATCGACACCCAGGCGGCGGGGCCGTTGTTCATCACCATGGTGACGGCGTGCGGGCTGACGGCGCGGTGCCCCTGCTCCTTGAGGAGCAGGTGCTGGCGCAGCGTGGTGCCGAACCCGCCGTTGGCGGTGCCGATCGCGACGCCGAGGCGTTCCGGCTCGACGTCGGGGGCGCCCGCGTCGTCCCAGGCCTGCCGGCCGGCGACGAGCGCGAGCTGTTCCCCGCGGTCGGTGCGCCGCTGCTCGCGCACCTGGAGGGCGTCGGCGAACCGGTCGTCGACGAGCGCCCCGATCCGGACCGGCACGTCGGCGGGCCAGTCGGCGTCGAGGGCGCCCACCCCGGACCGGCCGGTGCGCAACCCCTGCCACGTCTCGTCGAGCGTGAGGCCGAGGGGCGTGACCGCCCCGATCCCTGTGACCACCGTCCGTCGCACCTGCGGGCACCTCCGTCGCCGGGCGGCCCTGCGTAGGCGGGGCCGTTCGTACCCCACCCTGCCCTATCGGGACGGCCGGGCTCCAGTGACACGCGCAAGCCTGTGACCTGCGATGTTGCGCCATGGAAGGGTCCGGTTCGTCAGGTGGTGGGGGGTCGGTCGGGATCGGCGGGTGCGGGGACGGGGCTGTCGACGGCCCCGCCGGTGCGGCGCCGGAGGTACACCTCGATCCCGTCGAGCACGACGCCGATCCCGAACGCGATGTCGTCCGTGGGGCTCGCGGGGGGAGCGTCCTGCGGGTCCCACGCCGCGGCGGCCGCGAACAGGTGGGGGTAGTGCTCGGGGGTCGCCAGGCTGGTGAGGAGCTTCTCGAAGTCGTAGTAGAGGTTGGCGCGGTCGACGGCGTCGGGGTCGAGGTCGGCGTCGGGGACGTCGGGTGCGACGCCGGTGGTGGCCCGCACCGTCGCGACGGCGGCACGGCGGGTGTCGACCTGCACCTGCGCCTCGCCGAGGACGTGCTGGGCGAGCAGCCCGAGGATGCCGAGCTTCTCGTCGAACGGCAGGGGGACGCCGGACAGCGCCTCGAGCGCCTGGTCGAACCAGCGCAGCCGGTGCGGGCCGGGGAGCGCGGTGGCCAGGGGCAGGTCGAGGTACCAGGGGTGCGCGACGACGAGCTCGATCTGGAGGCGGGTCCACCGTTCGAGCCCGGCGCGCCAGCCGAGCCCGGGCGTGAGGTCGGGCAGGAGCGCCGCGACCCGGTCGGTGAGCAGCACGAGCAGCTCGTCCTTGCTGCTGACGTGGCGGTAGAGCGCCATGGGGGAGCAGCCGAGGGTCTCGGCGACGCGTGCCATCGACACCGCGTCGAGCCCGTCGGCCTCGGCGAGCTCGAAGGCGGTCTCCACGATCCGTTCGGCGCTGAGCGCGGGCTTGGGGCCGCGCCGGGGGCGGGGCTGGCGGCCCCAGAGGCGCTGCATCGTGAGGTCGGTCGGGTCGGTGCTCATCGGGTCCATCGTGCCCTGCCCCGGGGGTGGGTGTCCGTCGCGGGGCCGCGACGTGGCGCGAGACGCGGCTCTTGACGCGCCCCCACGCACTGTGTATAGCATCCACAGTAACGCGTAGACCATAAACAGTTTGTTGCCGACGCAGATCGAAGGAGTCACCATGACCGACCCCGCCGACGTCGTCGTCCGCGCCGAGGCCCTCACCAAGGCCTACGGCACCGGCCGCCGGCGCAAGACCGTCCTGAGGGGCGTCGACCTCACGCTGCACCGCGGCGAGGTCCTCGCCCTCCTCGGCCCGAACGGTGCCGGCAAGACCACCACCGTCCGCATCCTCGCCACCCTCCTGCCGCCCGACTCCGGCTGGCTCACGGTGGCCGGGTACGACGTCGTCACCCAGGCGCGGCACGTCCGCGAGCGCATCAGCCTCACCGGCCAGCACGCGGCCGTCGACGACAAGCAGACCGGCCGCGAGAACCTCGCGATGATGGCCCGGCTCTCCCACCTGCCGCAGCGCACCGCGCAGGCACGCGTCCTCGACCTCCTCGACGCGTTCGACCTCGCCGACGTCGCCGACCGGCAGGTCGGCACGTGGTCCGGCGGCATGCGCCGCCGCCTCGACCTGGCCGCCGGACTCGTCACGCGTCCCGAGGTGCTGTTCCTCGACGAGCCCACCACCGGCCTGGACCCCCGCTCCCGCCTCGCGCTGTGGGAGGTCGTGCGCGAGGTCGTCGCGCAGGGCACCAGCCTGTTCCTCACCACCCAGTACCTGGAGGAGGCCGACCGGCTCGCCGACCGCGTCGCCCTGGTCGACGGCGGCCGGGTCGCGGCCGAGGGCACCCCGGGCGAGCTCAAGCGGCGCGTCGGGGAGGCGGGGCTCGACCTCGTGCTGGCCGACGCCGACGACGCCGACCGGGTCGTGCGCGCGCTCGGGGCCGCCGGGGTCCCCGTGGTCACCGAGAGCGCGGTCCGTGTGCGCGTGCCCACCGACGGCAGCGTCGGCGGGGTGCGCGAGCTCCTCGGCCGGGTGGAGGCCACCGACGTCACCCCGCTGCGCTGGGACCTCACCGCCCCTACCCTCGACGACGTCTTCCTCACCCTGACCGGCCGGCACGCCCGCGGCGTCGACCCCGCCCGGTCCGGGGGTGACGGCCCGCCGGACGACGACGGTGCCGCGCCCGCGTCCGCCCGGACCGCGACGGAGGTGGCGGCATGACCGCGCTCACCCTGCCCGCCCGTTCCGACGCCCCCGTCGGTGCCGTGCGCGGCCTCGTCGCCGACCTCGGGGCCATGGCCGCGCGTGCCGTCCGCCTCACGGTCCGCGACGTCGACTCCATGATCACGGCGGCCGTCCTGCCGGTGGTCATCCTGCTCATGTTCACGTACGTGTTCGGCGGGGCGATGGACGTCGGCACGTCGTACATCACCTACGCGACGCCCGGCATCATCCTGCTCGCCGCCGGGTTCGGCGCCGCCAGCACCGCCCTGTTCGTCGAGCGCGACATGTCGGGCGGCATGATCGACCGCGTCCGGTCGATGCCCGTCGTCGCGTGGACCGTCCTGGCGGGGCACGTCGCGGCCAGCCTGGTGAAGAACCTCCTCACCACGGCGATCGTCTTCGCCGTCGCGTGGGCCGTCGGGTTCCGACCGACCGCCGACGTCGCCGGGTGGCTCGGCGCGATCGGCGTCCTCGTGCTGTTCCTGCACGCCATCACGTGGTCGGCGGTGCTGGTGGGCGTCCTCGTCCGCTCGCCCGACGCCGCGAGCGGCTTCACGTTCGTCGTCATGTTCCTGCCGTACGTGTCGAGCGCGTTCGTGCCCGTGGAGTCCATGCCGACCTGGCTGCGCGGGTTCGCCGAGCACCAGCCCGTCACCCCGGTCATCGAGTCCGTCCGGGGCCTGCTCGTGGGCGGCACGCCCGGGGCTCCCACGGGTGACGCCCTCACCGACACGATCGTGCTCGCCGTCGCCTGGTGCGTGGGCCTGTCGGCGGTGTTCGCGGCGGCCTCCGCCGCGGCGTTCCGCCGGCGTCGCTGACCGCTCGACGCGCGCGATCCCGCGTCGGCGGGTTTCATGGACGACGGAATCCCGACATCCGGGACCAGGTGGACGAGGAGGTCGGCCATGAGCCGGACGACCGAGGCACCCGAGCAGAGCGGCGACCCCGCCGAGCCCGGGCTGAAGCGAGTCATGGGGCGCAAGCTCCTGCTGCTGTTCATCGTCGGGGACATCCTCGGCACGGGCGTGTACGCCCTGACGGGGCAGGTCGCCGGCGAGGTGGGGGGTGCGGCGTGGGCGCCGTTCCTCATCGCGTTCGTCGTCGCGACGATCACGGCGTTCTCGTACCTGGAGCTCGTCACCAAGTACCCGCAGGCGGCCGGTGCGGCGCTGTACACGCACAAGGCGTTCGGCATCCACCTGGTGACCTTCGTCGTCGCGTTCATGGTGATGAGCTCGGGGATCACGTCGGCGTCCACGGCGTCCAACGCGTTCGCCGGGTTCCTCAACGACGGGTTCGGCCTGGGGATGGCGGACGGCTCGACGCCGTTGCTGCTCATCGCGCTGGGGTTCATGACGCTGGTCGCCCTGGTGAACTTCCGCGGCGTGGGGGAGAGCGTCAAGGCGAACGTGGTGCTCACCCTCGTGGAGCTGTCGGGTCTGCTGCTCGTCATCTTCGTCGGCCTGTGGGGCGTCACCCAGGGGCGTGCGGACTTCTCGCGCGTCGTCGTGTTCGAGTCGGGCGACGACAAGTCGGTGTTCCTCGCCGTCACGGCCGCAACGACGCTCGCGTTCTTCGCGATGGTCGGGTTCGAGGACTCCGTCAACATGGCCGAGGAGTGCAAGGACCCCGTCAAGGACTTCCCGCGGGTCATGCTCACCGGCCTGTCCGTCACCGGGCTCATCTACGTCGCGGTCGCCATCACCGCGGTGGCGCTGGTGCCCGTCGGCGACCTCACCGACCCGACGAAGGCGTCCGCGCTGACCCAGGTGGTGGCGGCGGGCGCCCCGAACCTGCCGTTCGACGTCATCTTCCCGTTCATCGGCATGTTCGCCGTCGCGAACTCGGCGCTCATCAACATGCTCATGGCGTCGCGCCTGCTGTACGGGCTCGCCAACCAGGGGGTGCTGCCGCGCGCGTTCGGCCGCGTGCACCGCACCCGGCAGACGCCGTGGGTGTCGATCGTCGTGACCACGCTCATCTCCTACGGCCTGATCACCTACGTGGTGCGCCAGAGCGGCACCGAGGCCGGGTCCGACGCGATCGCGCTGCTCGGTGGCACGACGTCGCTGCTGCTGCTCGTCGTGTTCACCGTGGTGAACGTCGCCCTGCTGGTGCTGCGCCGCCGGCCCGTCGAGCACCAGCACTTCCGCACGTGGACGCCGCTGGCCGTCGTCGGGGCGCTCACGTGCGCGTTCCTCGCGGGGCCCTGGGCGCGCAGCGCCGAGCAGCAGGAGCAGTACCTCATCGCGGGCGCGCTCGTCGCCGTCGGCCTCGTGCTGTCGTTCTTCACCTGGCTGTACCGCCGCACGGCCAAGCACGAGAAGATCCACTTCGAGCACGTCGAGGACCTCGACACCGACAAGCCGCAGGCGGGCTACCCGAAGCGCTGACCGGTCCGTCCGTACGACGAGCGTGCCAGGAGCTCCTCGCAGCCTGTGGACGAGGAGTCTCCCGGCACGCTCGTCGCGTCCGCGGGGTCGCGGGGGCGACGTCCGGGTCAGGTGACGACCAGGTCGCGCAACCACCGCCGCGACCGGATGCGCGCGCCCGCGACGACGATCCGCACGGCCTCCTCCAGCAGGGGCACGGCGAACAGGACGAGGGCGGACGCCCCGGCGACGTCCCGCAGCAGCCACGCGACGGGCAGCAGCAGTCCCCACTGCGCCCCGGCGTCGAGCAGCAGGCAGAACCGCACCTCGCCGCCGGCGCGCAGCACGCCGAGCACCATGACCATGCCGACGCTCTTGAGGACGAACCCGGCCGCCATGAGGTCGAACATGTCGCCCGTGAGGTCGCGGGTGGCGGGTGACAGCTCGGGGAAGAGCGCGAGCAGCGGTGACTTCAGCGCCCACGTGAGCACCGCGGTGCCGAGCCCGACGACGACGCTCCCCGCGACCAGCAGCCGCGCCTGCCGGTACGCGCCGGTGAGGTCGCCCGCGCCGATGCTGCCGCCCACGACCACGGCGGCGGCGTTCGCCAGCCCGATCGTGAACGCCAGCGCCAGCGACTCGACGGGGGACAGCACCGCCAGCGCCGCCGCGGCCGACAGGCCCGTGCTGCCCACCAGGGCGTAGAACGCGAACGACCCCAGCGCCCACAGGGTGCTGTTGCCCGCCGCGGGCAGGGACAGCGTCAGCAGACGCCGCACCTGCGGGGCGCGGATCGCCCGCAGCTCCGCCCGCGGGAACCGGGACAGGGCGTGCCGCCGCAGCCGCAGGTGCAGCGCCAGGCCCGCCGTCTCGACGACGGCGCTCGCGAGCGTGCCGTACGCCGCGCCGACGATGCCGAGCGCGGGCGCCCCCAGCAGGCCGAAGATCAGCACCGCGTTGAGGCCGACGTTCAGCACGACGCCCGCCACGGCCCACAGGGTCGCGACGCCCGGCTGCCGCATGACGCGCAGCCCGGCCGCGACCGACGACGTCCAGCAGAACAGCAGGAACGTCGGTGCGACGACCCGGAGGAACTCCGCGCCGCGCCCGACCACGGTCGGCGAGTCCGTCCCGAGGGCGACCACCTGCTCCGGCACGGTGAGGAACGCCAGGCAGGCGAGCAGCCCGCACACGCTCGCCGTCGCCCAGGTCAGCCACACCGTCTGGCGCAGCGGCCGCTCCCGGTCGGCGTCCCGGCGCCCCCAGACCTGAGCCCCGACCTGCGCGCCGCCGATGGTGAACCCGACGAGGAAGATCGTCACGACGAACGTCGCCCGGCCCGCGATGCCGATCGCGGCGACGTCGACCTCCGCCTGGGAGCCGAGCATGGCGGCGTCCACGATGCTCTTCGAGGAGAACACGACCGTCTGGAGCGTCACCGGGACGGCGATGCGCCAGAGCTGGCGGGCGGTGGGGCCCGTCAGCGTGCCGATCACAGCCGCTTGACGACGCGCGCCGGGTTGCCGACCACGACGGCGCCCGCCGGGACGGACTCGTGGACGACGCTCTGCGTGCCCACCACGGCGCCCGCGCCGATCTCGACACCCTTGAGGATCGTGGCGCCCGCGCCGATCCACGCGCCCGCCCCGATCCGGACCGGCGCCGACCGGGTGCGGGCCGCCTCGCCGGGCTCGCCCCGCCCCCGCAGCGGGTGGCCGCTCGAGTCCATCACCGTCACCATCGGCCCGAAGATCACGTCGTCCCCGATCTCCACCAGGTCGTACGCGACCACGGCGACACCCTGGAGCACCACCCGGTCGCCGACGACGATCCGTCCCGGCGGGCCGTCGTTCACCTTGATCGACGACAGCTTGACCGGCTGGCTGGGGAACGCCGGGGCGACCCCCGACTCGACGTAGCAGCCCGCCCCGAGGGTGATCGCCCCGCGGAAGGCCCGGCGACCCGCTGCCGGGACGCCCGCCTCCAGGTCCGTCGCGTGGGTGAACGCGACCCGGGGGACGTCGCAGAACACCGTGCCGTCACCCACCGTCACGCCGTGCGCGGTGAGGGTGGCGGCCACCGAGCCGCCGGTGACCGGCCAGTCGGGCCGGGTCAGGTAGTGGTTCTCGTAGTAGACCGGCATCAGGCGTCCGACCCTTCCGGGCCGGCCGTCGCCGACGACGCGGGACGATTCCCGCTCTTGCGCTCCACGTCCATGAGGATCACCTTGTTGAGCGAGTACTTCTCGTTCTGGAGGTCCTTTCCGTAAAAGCTCGTGGTCCACAGGTCGTACTTGCGGTGAATTCTTTCCGCCGCGGTCGCCGACGACTCCTTGAGGTCGCTGACCTCCTTCGCGTGCGGCCAGTGGAACGACCGCGCCGACCGGTCCATGACGAACCGGTCGCCGAGCTGGAACAGGCGCACGCCCAGGTCCACGTCCTCCCCGCCCCAGCTCGTGAACGACTCGTCGAACAGGCCCGCCCGCAGCAGCTCGGACCGCTCGGCGGAGGCGTGGCAGGTCCAGAACACGTCGAACGGCGCGGGCCAGGAGCCGATCGCGTCGCCGAGCTCGGCGTACTGGCGCTCGCGCACGTCGAGCGCCCCGGCGGCGTGCAGGTGCGCGATGGTGGCGTCGGCGTCGGCGTGGTCGACGGCGGCCATGACGCCGTCCATCGAGGGGTCGACCTCGAAGCCGTACACGTACCCGACGACCGCCGTCGGGTACGTGGAATCGCGGTGGATCCGCAGGTGGGCGGCCAGGGTGCCGGTCGCGAGCAGCACGCCGGTGTCGACGTACACGACGTACCTCCCGGACGCGATGGCCGTGCCGATGTTGCGGGCCTTGCCCGCGCGGAACCCGGCGTCCTCCTGCCAGAAGTACGTGACGTCGAGGACGTCAGCGAACTCCGCGACGACGGCCTCGGCGTCGTCGCTGCCGCCGTCGTCGACGACGATCACCTCGAACAGGTCGCGGTCGAGGGTCTGACGGCGCAGCGCGTCGAGCGTGTGCCGCAGGAGGAGGGAACGGTTGTAGGTGGGGATGACGACGCTGATCTCGACGGTGCTCATCGGTGGCTCTCCGGTCCTGGCGACGATGGTCTTCTCGCATGGGCCGGACGCGCCGTGGAAAAGGAGAGGAGGGCAGCACGAAGAATGCTGCTGCGGGACGGTGGTCCCTTGTCGACGACTTCTCCGACCCGACCGGCCCATCCCTGGGTGAGGCATTCCGGACACTATCCTCGGACGCTGCCGATATCCACCCGATCTCATTCTGCGATCATTCGAGGAATGAAAAGCCTTTTCGTATCCGCATTCGGGTGCAGCACGGCCTGGCCCCTGCCGGCACGGCGCCGAGGAGTCATGGAAGGAAACCTAACAAACTGGTCGCCGATGCGCGAGCGAGGGGCTGGTCCGGCCCTCCTGTACTATTTCGGTGTGACGCGAAATAACGAAGAAGCGGCGAGCGGACTGTTCGCCGCGCTCGCGCACAGCGGGCGGCGCGAGATCCTGCGCTACCTGCGCGACCGGGACTTCGTCCGCGCCGGCGACATCGGCGCGGCGCTCGCGATCGGCCCCAGCACCCTGTCTGGGCACCTCAAGGTGCTCCGGCAGGCCGGGCTCGTCGAGTCCCGCCGACGCGGTACCGAGATCCAGTACCGACTCCGGATGAGCCTCGTGGACGAGGCGATCCTGGCCCTCATGGCCCTGCGCCGCGAGCAGGAGGCCACGGGCCCCGACGACCCCGAGGACGCCTCGTCCGCCACGGACGAGCGAGAGGAGCCGATCCGATGAGCACGACGCACAGGACCCCGGACGCCCCGGGCGACACCGCACCGCCGTGGCTGATGATCCCCTGGCCCGGGGCCGCGATCGCGCTGGCCGCCGTCGCGGCGATGGTGACGACCTCGATCGTCGCCTGGCCGGAGATGTCCGCCGAGATCGTCACGCGCGCCGCCGACGGACGGCACGGCGAGAGCGTGTCGAGCCGCGCAGTCACGGCCGTCGCCCTCCCGCTGGCGCTGCTCGGGCTGACGGCCCTGCTGTCCGTCGTCCCCCGCCTCGACCACGAGCTCCTCCACCGCACGCCGCTCGGCCAGGAGCGCGATCCGGAGCGGGCGCGACGCGTCCTCAGCTGGACGCTCGGCGGGCTGTCGATCGTCCTGCTCGTCCTGCACGTCGGCCTCGTCTCGCAGCACACCGGGGACGACTTCCCCCTGGAGCAGGCGGTGGCCGGAGCTGTCGGCGTCCTCCTGGTCTGCCTGGGTGCGGCGCTGCCCCTGGCGGCGCCCGGCGGGCGGTTCGACGGGCGCGTCGAGCGCTTCCGGGCCGCGCTCGGGCCCGCCTACCGGGCCGCGGCGTTCGTCCTCGTCCTCGGCGGCGTGGCCACGGTGGGCGCCGCCGTCGTCTCCGCGCAGGCGGCGATGGTGACCGCGGTGACCGCGGTCCTGCTCACGTTCCTCGTGGTGGCCGGACTGGCGCTGGGCCGTCTGCGGTCGCGCCACGGGGAGAACTGAGAGCGACACTCGTCGCCGCCAGGTCGTCAGGCGGTCAGCGCCGCCTCGAACATCGCCAGGACGTCGGCGGTGAACAGCACGAAGCGGACCTCGTCGATCGCGGCCGGGTTCTCACCGTGCCACGTGCGGACGGCGTCGACGGCGATCCGGGCGACGTCGGCCGGATCCCAGCCGTAGACGCCGGCGCCCACAGCGGGGAACGCGACCGTACGGGCCTTCGCGTCCGCGGTGACGTCGAGCGACCGTGTGAAACAGGACGCGAGGCGGCGCGGACTCGTCTGCCCGCGGTGTCGGTTCGGGCCCACCGTGTGCACCACCCAGGCCGCGGACAGGTCGAAGCCCGGTGTCACGACGGCGTCCCCGACGTCGAGCCCGTCCGGCAGCGTGGAGCGGCGCAGCTCCTGGCATGTCGCCAGCAGCCGCGGACCGGCCGCGGCGTGGATCGCGCCGTCCACCCCGCCCCCGCCCAGCAGCGTGGAGTTCGCCGCGTTGACGATCGCCTCGGTCGTGGCGGTGGTGATGTCGCCCTGCTCGGCGGTGATGCGCATGGTGGCCTCCTGTCGGCGAGGGCCCCGGCCGCAGCGCAGGGCGGCGTGCTGTCCAGGTCGTCCTTCGACCGTAGGTCCTGACGCGCCGCACGAAAAGTCCGGCCCATCTGACCGGCCGCGCGCCGCGCGCTGGACGGATGCCGTGTCGACGCGGACCCGCCGGAGGCGTCCGGACGTCGCGTCATGCGACCCCCGCCGGCCGGGGCCTCCTGGCGCGCGCCACGACACGGTGCCAGCACGCCCCCGTCACGGCCGCGGCGAGCACCAGCCCCTGGACGCCCGCGACGGCGGCGCCCACGGCACCGTGGTGCAGGGCGTCCGCACCGGCCAGGGCGACGGTCCCCGCGACGACGGCCGCCGCCGGGGCGACGAGGAACCAGGCCAGCGGCCGGGACACCCGGGACGCCCGCGGTGCGACCGGCTCCCTGGCGAGCCACCGGACCGTGTACGCCACGACGACCAGGAGGCCCAGCACGCCGGACGCCCACTGCGCCCACTGCGCACCCGCGATCCCGGCGTGCTCGGTCGCGAGCCACGGCACAGTCTCCGCGACGGGCCGACCCTCGTGCGTCGCCGAGTCCCACACGACGTGCGTCAGCGCGCCCAGCACGGCGGCCACCGGCACGAGGGTCCACTGCCGGGCGGAGAGCCGCGCCCGCGCCGGGACCCGGTCCCGTACCCACGGCGTGACGTCCGCGTACGCGTCCCGCACCATCGCGAACCACAGCCAGACCGCGAACGACGCCAGCAGCACGTCCAGGGTCAGCACCGCCCAGAGGCTGTGGGTGACGTCGTAGCCGGGGCGGCCGGGCAGGAACATCGGCGTGTCCGGCACCGTGGCACCCGCGACCAGGGCGCTGAGCGGCAGGCCGAGCCGCCGGAGCGGCAGCACGACGGCTGCGTGGGCGGGGGTGAACGGCATGGCGTCACCGTAGTGCGCTCCCGGTGACCACCTGGGTCGGCGTGCCCACCGGCGGGCCTGCCGCCGGGTCGGCCCGGCGGCAGGCGGCGGTCACCAGCCGCCGGGGCTGAGGATCTTGCGGATGCGCTTCTCGCTGACGGAGCCGTCGGTGCCGAGCTGCTGCGCGAACAGGGAGACCCGCAGCTCCTCCAGCAGCCAGCGGACGTCGGCCAGCTCGGCGGCCCGGGCGGGGTCGGGCGCCCCGGCCGCGTACGTGGCACGCGCCTGCTCGTACACGCCGGTCACGTCCCGGATGCGCCAGGCGAGCTCGCCGTCGCGGACCGGGTTGGCCTGCGCCTTGTCGAGCCGGTACGAGTCGGCCCGCAGGTAGCGCACGAGGTGCGGCAGCCGCCGTGGCGGCGTCGCGGACACGAACCCGGCGTGGACCAGGGTGGCGACGTGCTCGCGGACGTCCTGCAGCGTGTTGAGCAGGGCCAGGGACGACGACGCCCGCACCTCGCCCTCGACGGTGCGCCAGGCCGTGAGCGCGGCGACGACGTGCCCGACGACCCGGTGCACCTCGTCCTCCAGGTGCTGCCGGACGAACGTCAGCGCCGCCTTGTACGACTCGGCGTCCCTGATCTGTACAGCGTCCGGTCCGCCGGTCGGCGTCCCCGGTGCCTTGTCGGCGTCCGGGCTGGTCAGCGCGATGACGGCAGCCAGCTGGAGGTCCGCCACGAGCGCGTCGGTGTTCCGGTAGGGCGCCGCCGCGAGCGTCAGCGCCTGGTTCCCTGACCACCGCGACGACACGCGGCCGGTCGCCAGCGCCGTCTCGGACAGCAGCAGGCGTCGCACCCCGCGCGCGTGCACGACGTCCCGCTCGGTCACGTCCGCCAGGACCCGCAGCGCCACCGACGGCGCGGCGCCGGATCCGGAGCCCTTGGCACCTGCCTCCTCGACGAGCGCCGGGTACCCGCGCACCACGACGCCGCCCCCGAGGTCCGTCGACACCGCGTCGGGCAGCACGCCGTCGACGAGCGACGACGGCCACGTCGTCAGCCCTGCCTCCTCGCGGACGACGCTGGTGGGGTCGGTGGCGGGTGCGGCCATCGGTGCGCCGCCTCGCTCACGGGCCCCAGGGGGCCCTCCGCTACGGCTTGACGGCGGCGCACCGACACCCGCACCCGCCACCTTCGTCGCTTCGTCGGTCACGCCCGGTGCGCCGGAGGACGCAGCCCGCGCCTCGTCGAGCGCCAGCCCGACAGCGCCCTTGACCGCGGCGCGGACGGCGGCCTCCGCCTGGGCGGCGAACCGCTTCTGGAGGGACAGCAGGTCCTTCGACTCGCCGAGGACGACGGGCTCGCTCGATGCCGGCGCGCCGCGGCCGCGGCCACCGCCCGGACGTCGGCCCCGGCCCTTGGCCGGGCGTCCGTTCGCTGCCGTGTCGGCGGCGGGCGCGCCCTCGACGCGGAACGTCATGCGCAGGTGCGCGGGAAGGCGTTCGACGCGCTCGGCGTCCCACACGTCGTCGTCGATGACGACGTCGCGCAGGGCGCGGACGGCGCGCGTGAACTCGACGTGGAAGGGCGGCGCCATCTCCCCGGCGCGCGTCATGTCCGCCCAGGCGGGGGTGTTCGCGCGGATCCAGTCGGCGACGGCGGTGCCGACGTCCGGGGCGGGGACGAGCTCGCGGCGCACGGCCTTGGGCAGGGAACGGATGGTGGCGACGCACAGCTCGTCGAGGAGGCCGGGGACCATGCGGTCGAACCCGGCGGGGGAGACCCGGTTGAGGATGGAGACGGGGACGTGCACGGTGACGCCGTCGGCGTCGGTCCCGGGGGAGAACTGGTAGGTGAGGGGCAGGGTGACCTCGCCCTGGGTCCACGTCTCGGGGAACGCGGCGGTGTCCACGGCGTCGGCGTCGACCAGCTGGTCGAGGGTGAAGGTGAGCAGATCGGGGGTGTCCCGCTGCGCCTGCTTCCACCAGGTGTCGAAGTGGCGGGCGCTGACGACGTCGGCGGGGACGCGCTCGTCGTAGAAGGCGAACAGGTCGTCCTCGGACGCGACGAGGCCGCGCTGCCGGGACCGGGCCTCGAGCTCCTCCGCCTCGGCGAGGAGGCGCCGGTTCTCGGCGAAGAACCGGTGGTGCGTGGTCCACTGCCCCTCGACGAGGGCGTGGCGGACGAACATCTCGCGTGCGGCCTCGGGGTCGACCCGGGCGTACAGCACGGGCCGGTCGGCGACGACGGGCACGCCGTACAGCAGCACCTTCTCGGTGGCCATGGCGGCGCCCTGCTTCGTCGACCAGTGCGGGTCGGAGTAGGTGCGCTTGGCGAGGTCCCCGGCCAGGGCCTCGGCCCACTCCGGCTGGATCCTCGCGACGTCGCGCGCCCACAGCCGGGACGTCTCGACGAGCTCGCCGGCCATGATCCACTCGGGCGGCTTCTTGCTCAGCGGCGAGCCGGGGAAGATCGCGAACCGCGCCCCGCGGGCACCGAGGTACTCGTTGCGGGCCCGCTTCGCGGCCTGCCGCAGCGCGCGGGCGCGCGCCTCGCCGCGCAGGTGCGCCACCGACGACGCCTTGATCTCGCCGGTGTCCTGCATGCCGATCTGCGACAGCATGCCGCTCAGCAGTGCCCGGTGCACGGTGTCCCCGTCCCAGACGCGCCGCCAGTCCTGCGTCTCCCCACCGTCTGTCGCAGCACCGGCCGGGGGAGCGGATCGTCGACCGTCCGGCTGCGTCGCCGAGGTGGTGTCCGAGGGTGTCGACGCGCCGCCGTCAAGCCGTAGCGGAGGGCCCCCTGGGGCCCGTGAGCGAGGCGGCGCGTCGACACCCTCGGACACCACCGGACGTGTGCGGGGCTGGTACGAGATGTCGATGTCGAGCTGCTTCGCCATGGACCGGAGCTGCGCGACGACGTCCTGCCACTCGCGGAAGCGCAGGAAGTTGACGTGCTCCGCCTTGCACAGGCGGCGGAACGCCGACGAACCCATGGAGTGCTGCTGCTCGCGCAGGTACTCCCACAGGTTGAGGTAGGTGAGGAAGTCGGACGTCGGGTCGGTGAACCGGCGGTGGAGCTGGTCGGCCTGCTCGCGGGACTCGGTGGGGCGTTCGCGCGGGTCCTGGATGGACAGGGCGGCGGCGATGATCGCGACCTCGTGGGCGACGCCGAGGCGGGCGCCCTCGATGACCATGCGCGCGAGGCGGGGGTCCATGGGGAGGCGGGCGAGGGTGCGGCCGATGTCGGTGAGGTGCACGTCGTTCGACGCCGTGCCGTCGCGCCCGTGCCGGCGGCCGAGGGCGCCGAGCTCGGTGAGGAGCTGGACGCCGTCGCGGACGGCGCGGGTGTCCGGGGGTTCCACGAACGGGAACTTCGCGACGTCGTCGGGGGTGGTGACGACGCCGACGGAGATCATCTGCAGCAGGACGGACGCCAGGGAGGTCCGCAGGATCTCGGGCTCGGTGAACTCGGGGCGGGACGCGAAGTCCTCGGCCGAGTAGAGGCGGATCGCGACGCCGTCGGCGACGCGCCCGGAGCGGCCGGACCGCTGGTTGGCGGACGCCTGGCTGACGGGCTCGATGGGGAGCCGCTGCACCTTGGTCGCCTTGGAGTAGCGGGAGATGCGGGCGGTGCCGGGGTCGACGACGTAGTGGATGCCGGGCACGGTCAGGGACGTCTCGGCGACGTTGGTGGACAGCACGATGCGGCGGCCGGGGTGCGACTGGAAGACGCGGTGCTGCTCGGCGGCGGACAGCCGGGAGTACAGGGGGAGGATCTCGACGTGCTGGGGGTGCTTGACGTCGCGGACGCGTTCCTTGAGGTGGCCCTCGAGGGCGTCGGCGGCGTCGTGGATCTCCCGCTCGCCGGAGAGGAACACGAGGATGTCGCCGGGTCCGACGCGCATGAGCTCGTCGCAGGCCTCGACGATGCCGATGACGAGGTCCTTCTCCTCCCCCTTCTTCTTCGCGGGGGCGGCGGGGTCGGGGTCGGGGGTGAGGGGGCGGTACCGGATCTCGACGGGGTAGGTGCGTCCGGTGACCTCGACGACGGGCGCGGCGTCGGGCAGGACGTCGACGACGGCCTGGGGGGCTCCGCCGATCTCGGCGAGGTGCGACGGGGAGAAGTGCGCGGCGAACCGGGCGGAGTCGATGGTGGCGGACGTGATGACGAGCTTGAGGTCGGGGCGGCGGGGCAGCAGCCGCGACAGGTACCCGAGCAGGAAGTCGATGTTGAGGGACCGCTCGTGGGCCTCGTCGATGACGATGGTGTCGTAGGCGAGGAGGTCGGGGTCGCGCTGGATCTGGGCGAGCAGGATGCCGTCCGTCATGACCTTGACGAGCGTGTCCTCGCTGGACGTGTCGGTGAACCGCACCTGGTAGCCGACGACGCCGCCCAGCTCGCCACCCAGCTCTTCGGCGATGCGTTCGGCGACGGAGCGGGCGGCGATCCGGCGGGGCTGGGTGTGCCCGATCTGCCCGGCGCGGCCGCGCCCGAGGTCGAGGAGGATCTTGGGCAGCTGTGTGGTCTTGCCGGAGCCGGTCTCGCCGGCGACGACGACGACCTGGTGGTCGCGGATCGCGTCGGCGATCTCGGCGCGGCGCGCGGAGACGGGGAGCTGCTCCGGGTAGGTGATGGGCGGCACCTCGACGGCGGCGCGGATGGCGGCCGCCCTGTCGAGCTGCTCGCGGCTGACCCGGGCGGGCCCGCCGCGCCGGCCGCTCTGACCCTGACGACGTCCGCGGCGGCGTCGGCCGTCGCCCCGTCCGGCGGGTCGGCCGTCCTCCTGGCCTGCGCCGGCTGCCGGGCGTGCGCCGTCCTCGCGGCGGCGGGCGGAGGCGTCGTCGCCCGTGCGGGACGGTACGGCGGGGGAGGGGTCGGTGCTCACGGCGAACCATTCTCCCAGGGCGCGCAAACCGTTATCCGCAGCCGACGCGGGACGGTCGTGGCGCGCCGTCCCCGTCCGTGCCGTCGCGGCGTCGTCAGGAGGTGGTGAGGGCGAGCCCCGCGGTGGCGAAGACGAGGGCGAAGTAGCCGAGGAACAGCAGCAGCCCGCCGACCGTGAACGCGATGGACAGCCACAGCCCCCAGGTGCCGAGCGCGTTGGGCGCCTGCGCCTTGCGGGACTCGGACAGCGACAGCGCGGACACGACGATCCCGGCGAGGGGCATGACGAACGCGAGGACGAACCCGACGATGCCGAGGGTGCGGCCGGGCGGGTCGGTCGGCTGCTGCGGGTAGGCGGGGGCGCCGTAGCCGGGGGCCGCGGGGTAGGTGGCGTGCGGCCCGGGGGCGCTCGCGTACGGGTCGCCGGGGGTGCCCGTCCAGGCGGGCGCCGGCGGGGTGTCCTGGCCGGTGTAGCCGGTGTACGCGGGCGGCTGGTACCCCTCGTAGGGCTGCTGACGGTCGCTCATGGGCACAGTGTGGCGGAGCAGGTCGTCGCGGCGCCAGGACACGGACGGTGCGTGCTCCTCGTGGTGGAATCGAGCGGTGACGACCCGACCCCGCACCGACCTCGACCTGATCCCGCGCCGTGCGCGCGTCCACGCCGTGCGGCGGGTGGCGGGCACGATCGTGCGCACGACGCTGCGCGACGTCGAGGGGGCGGACCCGGCGTCGTCGTCGTCGCTGGGGGCCTTGCGTGCCCCGGGGCCGGACGACCATGTCAAGGTGTTCCTGCCGGACCCGGCGACGGGGGTGCTGCACGCGCCGACGCTCGCGGCGGACGGCGGGGTCCAGCGCCCGGCCGGGGTGGTGTCGATCTCGCGGGAGCTGACGGTCCGTGCGGCCCGCACGGTGGACGGCGTCACCGAGGTGGACCTGGACTGGGTGCTGCACGGTGACGACGGCCCGGCCTCGGCGTGGGCGGGCCGCGCGGCCCCCGGGGACGAGGTCGTGCTCGTCGGTCCCGGGACGAGCCTCGGGGTCCCCGCGGGGATCGGCCGCCTGACGCTGGCGGTGGACGAGACCGGCCTGCCCGCGGCCGCGCGGTGGGTCGCGGCCGTCGGGCCCGACGTCCGGGTGACGGCGATCGTGGAGATCGGCGACGACGTCGACGAGGCGTTCGTCGAGGACGAGCTCGACGGCGCCGACGTCGAGATCCTGTACCGCACCGACGGCCCGGGGCAGCTCGCGGACGCCGTCCGGTCCCTCGGCGTCCCGGAGCCGGACGAGCTCATCGTGGCGTACGGCGAGGCGGGAGACCTCGTGCCCGTGCGGCGCCACTGGCGGGCGCGCGGCGTCGGGCCGGACCGGTCCACGGTGGTGGGTCACTGGCGGCGCGGTGTGGTCAACCTGGCCCCCGACGCGCCGCTGGACCCCACCGACCCCGACTGAGGCGTCCACCGGTCCAGGGGCCGCCGACACCGGGAGGACCGCGGTGGTCAGAAGTCGCGCGCGGTCTCGGCGTGCACGCTGCCGATGCGACGGAGGTGGACGCGACGCGCCAGCCGGATCCCCGGGCGCAGCAGCATCTGCACGCTGCCGACGAGGAACAGCACCGTGCCCGCCGTCTCGGTGGCCGAGCCGAAGAACAGGGCGCTGCCGACCACGAACCACACGCCGATGAGGATGTCGTTGACGATGCTGGCGGACTCGTACCGGTCACGCACGACCAGCTCGTCGGGACCGATGCGGAGGGTGAGGGGCGGGTCGTCGGGCACGGGTCCCACCCTCGGGGAGGCGCCGAACGTACGCAACACCGCGCCTCGATGCCCCGCCGCGAGTCCCCACGGCGAGAGGATGGGCGGGTGAGCGCACTGAGCACCGCCGAGCTGACGGCGATCTACACGGACCTGCACGCCCACCCCGAGCTGGCGTTCGCCGAGCGCCGGACGGCGGGGATCGTCGCGGAGCGCCTGCGCGGTCTCGGCTACGACGTCCACGAGGGCGTGGGCGGGACCGGCGTCGTCGGGGTGCTGAGCAGCGGCGACGGGCCGACCGTGCTGCTGCGCGCCGACATGGACGGCCTGCCCGTCACGGAGCGCACGGGGCTGCCGTACGCGTCCACGGACACCGCCGTCACCCCGGACGGCCATGCCACGGGCACGATGCACGCGTGCGGCCACGACGTGCACGTCACGTGCCTGCTGGGGGCCGCGGCGGAGCTCGCGGCCCGGCGCACCGAGTGGTCCGGCACGGTCCTGGCGCTGTTCCAGCCCGCGGAGGAGGTGGGTGGCGGCGCCCGCGCGATGGTGGACGACGGCCTGTTCGACCGCGTCGGCACGCCCGACGTCGTGCTGGGCCAGCACGTCATGCCGCTGCCCGTCGGGGTCGTCAACCTCACGCCGGGCACGGCGATGGCCGCCACGGACTCCGAGCGCATCACCCTGCACGGCAGGGGCGGCCACGGCTCCAGCCCGGAGGCGACCGTCGACCCCGTCCTCATGGCGGCCGCGACCATCCAGCGGCTACAGGGCATCGTGTCCCGCGAGGTCGGGGCGGGGGAGAAGGCGGTCGTCACCGTCGGGTCGGTGCGCGCCGGGACCCAGGCGAACATCATCCCGGACCGCGCCGAGCTGCTGGTCAACGTGCGCACGTTCGACGCGGGCGTGCGGGAGCGGGTGCTCGCCGCGATCCACCGCATCGTCGCCGCCGAGGCCGCGGCGTCGGGCGCACCGCTCGACCCCGAGCACGAGGGCATCGCGACGTTCCACCTCATGGTCAACGACCCGGACGCCTCGCACCGCACCGGCGCCGTCCTCGCGCGCACCCTGGAGGCGCACCGCGGCACGATCGAGGCCGCCGGGGGCACCCCCGCGCTGATCGCGATGCCGCCGCTGCCCGGTTCGGAGGACGTGGGCGACCTCGCGACCGCCGCGGGAGTCCCGCTCGTCTACTGGAACCTCGGGGGGTTCGACACCGCGCTCTTCGAGGGCTTCGACCTGTCGACCGCCACCGGCATGGGGAACCTGCCCGACGGCGTCGCCCCGAACCATTCGCCGTTCTTCGCCCCCGTGCCCGAGCCGACCCTCGACCTGGGGGTCGCGCTGCTCGTGGCCGCCGCCCGGGAGTGGCTCGCGCACCCCTGACGGAGCGGCGGGGACGACGCGGGCGGGTCAGCCGGCGGCGCTCTCCGTCTCGCCGCGCAGCGCGTCGATCTGCTCCTGGAGCTGCGCCAGCAGGTCCGCGACCTGGTCGGCGCCGTTCTCCCGCGCCTGCTCGGTGACGTGCCTGACCTCGGCGCTCGCGGCCTCCAGGGCGACCTGGGCGTCCTCGAGGGCGACGACGGCGCCGTCCTCGGCGGTGGCGGCCTGGTCGAGCGCGGTCCGGGCCTCGTCGGTCGCGGCCTGCGCGGACGCGACGGCGTCGGTGACCTGGGTCTGCAGCTCGGCGGGGACGCCGGTGACCTGCTCCTCGAGCTCCTGGATGTCCTCGTCGATCGCCTCGGCCTGGCTCTGCGCGTCGGCGATGAACTGCTGGACGTCGACGGCCGTCGAACACCCCGTGAGCATCATGGCGAGGGCCAGCAGGCCGGCCGCGGCGAGGCGCGAGGTGCCGTTCACCCGGGGGGAGGTCGTCGTCGACGTCATGCCGGACATTGTGCCCGCTCCGGAACGATCCGCGCTGCGTCGTCCGTCACAGATCCTGTCGAGATCGTGTGTCCACGTCCGCCGGCTCCTCCACACTCTGGTCACGGTCGGCCGCGACGAACCGCAGCCGCGCCCCCGTGGGGAGCTGGCCCAGCAGCCGGCGGCCCACGGACGTGACCACCGCGACGACCGGGTACCCGCCGGTCAGGGGGTGGTCCGGCCCGAACAGCACGGGCTGCCCGCTCGGCGGGACCTGGACCCCGCCGGTGACGACGCCCTCGCTGGCCAGCTCGCGCCCCTGCGCCTCCGGGCGCCGCTCGAGCGGGACGGCGCCGTGGAGCCGCGTGCCCACCCGGTCCGCCAGTGCCGTCACCTCCCACTCCTGGGCGAGCAGCAGCCGCAGCGCGTCGGCCGTGAACCAGTCGTCCCGCGGACCGAGCGTCACGGGCAGCTGGACGACGTCGCCCGGCGCGGGCAGGTCGCCCGTCAGGGGAGCGCCCACGTCGCCGAGGGCCACGGCGTCGCCCGCCGCCGCGCCCACCGGCAGCACCGTGCCCGCCACCAGCGGTGCGGGCCCGATGCCGCCCAGCAGGTCCGTGGACCGCGACCCGAGGACGGGCGGCACCGCGACGCCGCCCCGCACGGCCACGTGCAGCGACAGCCCCCGCGCGACGGCCCCCACCGCGAGCTCGTCCCCGTCGCGCAGGAGCACGGCCCGCCCGGGGGCCACCGCGCGGGGCTCCCCGTCCGCCGACCTGACCTTCACCGGCGCCGCCGCCCCGGCCACCGCCACCACCACGCGACCACGCGCCCGCAGCCGCAGACCGCCGTGGGACTCCAGCGCCGCGTCGTCGGGGCGCCCGCCCACGGCCCGGATCGCGGCCCGCAGGCTGCGGGGGTCGGCCGCGCCGGCCGCCCCCACGCCCAGGTCCGCCAGCCCGGGGCGACCGGCGTCCTGCACGAGCGCCTGCACGCCCGGGTCCACGACCTCGACCGCGGCGCCGCCGCCCGACGTGCCGCGCGACATGCCGCCCGACGTGCCGCCCGCCCCCTCGTCCGCCGACCGCCCCGCCCCGCCCCGCGGTGCCGGAGCGGACCGCGGCCCGACCGCGACCTCCCGCACCGGCCGGAACCGCACCTGGTCGCCCGGCGCCCACGCCACCGGCGGCTCCCTGTCCAGGTCCCACAGCGGGAACCCCGTCCACCCCACGAGCTGCCAGCCGCCCGGCCCCTCGCGCGGGTAGACACCGCCGTACGCGCCCGCCAGCGCCACCGACCCCGCCGGCACCCGGGTGCGCGGCGTGTCCCGGCGCGGCACCACCAGCCTCGGGTCCGACCCCGTGAGGTACGCGAACCCGGGCGCGAACCCCATGAACGCGACCGTCCACGTCGCCGCCGCGTGCCGCCGCACCACCTCGTCCACCGACGTCCCCAGCAGCGCCGCCACGTCGCCCAGGTCCTCGCCGTCGTACACCACCGGCACCTCCAGGACCCGCCCGGGGGCGGCCCTGGCAGCGGCGTCGTCGGCGGCGCGACGGGCGGCGAGCAGCGCCGCGAGCGCGGCGCGGTCGTGCCGGGCGGGGTCGTGGTGGACGAGCAGGGTGCGTGCGCCGGGGACCGTCGGTCCAACGCCGGGCACGGGCCGGTCCGTCAGCGACCGGTGGAGCGACACCGCCTCGGCGGCGGACGCGCACTCGACGAGGACGGCGTCGTCGCCCGCGGCGAGGATCCGCATGCTCAGGCGTCCACGAAGGGGCGCAGGTCGACGCCCGCGGAGGTGAGGACGGCGCGCACCCGCACGGCCATCCGCACGGCGCCGGGGGTGTCGCCGTGGACGCACACGGAGTCGGCGCGGACCCTCACGACCGTGCCGTCGACGGCCTCGACGACGCCGTCGGTGGCGAGCCGCAGCATGCGGTGGGCGACCTCCTCGGGGTCGTGCAGCACGGCGCCGGGCTCACCCCGGGGCACGAGGCGGCCCTCGGGCGTGTACCCGCGGTCGGCGAACGCCTCGGTCGCCACCGGCAGGCCCGCGTCCGCCGCGGCGTCCAGGGCGACGCTGCCCGGCAGGCCCAGCAGCACGAGCGACGGGTCGACGGCGGCGACGGCCGCCGCGACGTCGGCCGCGACGCGGGGGTCCACGGCCGCGGTGTTGTAGAGGGCGCCGTGGGGCTTGACGTAGGCGACCCGGCCGCCCTCGGCCGCGGCGACGGCCTGGAGGGCCCCCAGCTGGTAGACGACGTCGGCCCGCAGCTCCTCGCTCGGGACGTCCATCCGTCGCCGGCCGAACCCGACGAGGTCCCGGTAGGCGACGTGCGCACCGAGGGTGACGCCGCGCTCGACGGCGGCCCGCACGGTGCGGTGCATCGTCGCCGGGTCGCCGGCGTGGAAGCCGCAGGCGACGTTGGCGCTCGTGACGACGTCGAGCAGGCGCTCGTCGTCGCCGAGCCGCCAGGGCCCGAGCCCCTCGCCCAGGTCGCTGTTGAGGTCGATGCGGGCGGGCGTGTCCGCAGGTCGCCGGTCCATGCCACCAGTCTGCACGGGTTCAGCCGCTCCAGGGCTGGCGGTTCGCGGCCGCGTCCCGCACAGTTGTGATGGGCGACACCTTCGTGTGCGAAGATGCGACCGCCAGCACGGGTGCTCCGGGAAAGGTTTGACGTGACGGTCGACGACAACGACGCTCCGGACGAGCTCGGCGTCACCGCGCCGTCCGGCCCGGCCGTGACGCCCGTCCGCGACCACCACCCCGTGCGGCGCACCCTCGTCGCCGGTGGTCTGACGATCGCCCTGGCCTGCGGTTTCATGTCGCTGTCCGCGGCGGCGGTGCCGTGGAGCTCGTTCGGCACCCACCCCGACTTCACCGAGCCGCTGCCCGTCGACGGGACGCCGGACGTGCCCGTCGTGGGGTCCGCGGCCGCGTCGGGGCCGAGCACCGTCGCGCAGGTCCTCGACGCCGTCGAGCGGGCCGAGGCCGCCGCGGCCGACGCGGGCCGGTCCCAGGCGCCCGACGTCCGGCAGGCCGCGGCCGAGCTGGGTCTGCTGCTGGTCACGTACGTGTCCCAGCAGGACGCGCTGGTCGAGCCGCGGGTCGGCCTCCCGACGGTGCGTGCCGACGTCGCCGGTCCGTCGGGGACCGCCGCCGGTGCGGGCGTCCCGGGAGCCGACGACGCCGCGCCCGAGGCCACCGACCCGACCGGGCCGTCCCCGCTGCGCCCGCCGGCGGAGGCCGATCCCGGCGCGACCGGGACCCTCGACGGCCTCGGCACCCTGGACGGCACCGGGACGACGGGCGGCGCCGGGACGCAGGACGTGCCCGACCTCGACGTGCCGCCGCTGGGGCCGCCGCCCGGCACGGGCGCGGGCTCCGAGGACGACGCCACGGACACCTTCAGCGCGGCCTCGACGATCTCGCGCGTGGTCCAGCCGGACCTCGGTGGTGGGTCGTCGTCGCTCACGGACTCCCTGGCCGACGACCTCGCGGCCGGCCCCGACGCCGGTCCGCCGACCGGCACGGCGGACGCCGCGGACGGGACCGCCGCGCCGGGCGTCGCGACCGACGGCCCCGCCGACGACGAGTCCTCCGGCCACGAGCACACGGAGGAGGCGGTGACGTTCGACGACGTCGTCATCGCCGCGACGAACCTCACGACGCTCCTCGACCCCGCCACCGCGTCGTACGTGCTGGACCTGCGACCCGCGGTGACGCAGCTGCCGGACGGGACGTTCGTCAACGACGAGGGGCTCCCGGTGACGGCGGACGGCCTCCCGATCGGGCTCGCCGCCCCGGGTCTCGCGGACGCGCTGCAGTCGGTGGTGAGCCGCTACGCGGGGACGACGGCGGGGTACGCGAACGGTCGCATCCCGGCGTCGGTGCTGTGCCAGGTCCCCTGGGCGACGTGGCACCTGCTGCGCTGCGACGCGGCGGTGCAGCTGGAGGCGCTGAACACGGCCTACCGGGCCGAGTTCGGCACGGACATCCCCATCACGGACTCGTACCGCTCGTACGACGCGCAGGTCGCGGTGCGGGCGGCGAAGCCGACGCTCGCTGCGGTGCCGGGCACGTCGAACCACGGCTGGGGCCTCGCCCTCGACCTGTCGACCCCGATCTCGAGCGGGACGTCCGCCGAGTACGCGTGGCTGCGCGTGCACGGCCCGGACTACGGCTGGGACAACCCCACCTGGGCACGCCCGGACGGGCGCAAGCCGGAGCCGTGGCACTTCGAGTTCTTCGCGGCCGGTCCCGCTCCGGACCGCGCCCCGGCCGACTACGGGTCGGGCTGGACCGCCGGTGGCGGCGGCACCGGCACGACCGGCGGCACGACGCCCACGGTGCGGCCCGCCGGCGACGACCGGGACGAGGACGCCGACAAGGACGCGGGCGGCAAGGGCAAGGGCAAGGACGACGCCGGGACGAAGGGTGACGGCGGCAAGCAGCCGACGGCCCAGGCCACCCCGACGCCGACTCCGAAGCCGACGGCGACGCCGAAGCCCACCCCCGAGCCGACGCCGAAGCCGACCCCGTCGGTCACGCCGACGCCGTCGCCGAGCCCGTCGACGAAGCCCAGCCCGTCGCCGTCGCCCTCCGCCACCCCGACGCCCAGCCCGTCGCCGAGCACCGACCCGACGCCCGCGCCGAGCCCGTCACCGAGCACCGACCCGTCGCCGTCCACGTCCCCCGACCCGGAGCCCACGCCGTCGCCGAGCGACACCGGTGACCCGGACGACGGCACCGGCAGCACCGGCGACGTCACGGCGGGCACGACGGCCGGCCGGTCGGAGTCCGACGGCGACGACGTCGAGGACGGCACGGGCGAGGGAGAGTGACCGAGGGCGCCCCCGTCGGCGACCCCCGACGGTTCCTCTCCGACGGCCGGCTGGAGCGCACGCCCCGCCGGTGGCGGGACAAGGTCGCCGTGACCCGCTACCTCGCCACCATCGCCCTGCCGCGGCTGCTCGACCCGGTGACGGAGCGGGAGCTCACCGACCGGCTGGCCGTCCTCGCGCGGGACCCGGTGGGCCTGCGCCGCGCGATGGTGGACCTCGGGCTCGTCTCACGGACGCGCGACGGCGCCGAGTACTGGCGCACGGAACGCACGGAGCACGACGACGACCCCGACGTCCGGGAGCTCGCCGACCGGGTGCTGCGGGAGGACGGATGACCACCGAGACCGAGCCGGAACGGCGCGCCCGCGAGGCGCTGGAGGCCGCGGGCGTGCCGAGCCGGATCACCCGGCACGGGCCGGTGCGTTCCCTGGCGGAGGCGGCGGCCGCACGTGGCCTGGAGCCGGACCAGATCCTCAAGTCGCTGGTCGTGCGGCGGGGCGTGGACGACTACCTGTTCGTCCTCGTGCCCGGCGGCCGGACCATCTCCTGGCCCCGGTTGCGGGCGCTGCTGGGCGTCAACCGGCTGTCGATGCCGGACGCCGCCGTGGCCCGCGAGGTGACCGGGTACGAGCGGGGGACGATCACCCCGTTCGGCTCGACACGACCGTGGCCGGTGGTGGCCGACGCAACCGTCGCCGGACGGGGTACGGTGTCGGTCGGAGCCGGTGGTCACGGCGTCTCGGCGGCGATGGACGCCGACGACCTCCTGCGCGTCCTCGGTGCGCAGGTGGCGGACGTGACCGACCGTGAACCTTCACAGGACTGACGTGGCACCGCCCCGTCGCGTCGACGTGTCCCACTGGACGGATCGCCGCCGCGGGTGAACACTCGATCAGTGGCTGTCGGAACCGGGGGGCGACAGCCGCCCTGCCGCCGACGGCACGACTGGAGCAGCCATCCCGATGGACACCGACCGCACCTCGGAACTCGAGGCCGACCCGGACGCAGGATCCGGGATCTCCTGCCAGCACCAGGAGGATGCGACCTACCTGACCCTGTGGGGCGAGGTGGACGCCGCGCTGCGTGAGGCGGCGAGCGACGCCATGACCGCCGTCGTCTCCCGACCGGCGCAGACGCCGCTCGTGGTGGACGCGCGGGACGTGACGTTCCTCGACTCGTCGGGCGTCGCGTTCATCCTGCAGCTGTACATGCTGGGTCAGGAGACGGGCGCGCCCGTGCACCTGCTGGAACCGTCCGAGGCGGTGACGGAGGTGCTGGAGATGATCGGCATGGGGGGTCGCATCCCCGTGCTGCGCGAGGAGCAGGCCGCCGGCGCCTGACCTCGCCCGCCCGCGCGACGAGCGCCCGCCCGGTCCGCCGGGCGGGCGCTCGTCACGTCCGCGGCCGGGTGGTGCCGCGCTCGACGAGCCGGACGGGCGCGACGACGTGCTCGCCGGCGCGGCGCGGGTCGCCGGGGCGGGTCTGCCCGGCGAGGAGCCGCAGCGCGGCACGCGCCATGTCGTCGTGACCCGGGTCGACGGTGGTCAGCGCGGGCACGGTGAACTCGCTCGAGGTGAGCGCGTCGAACCCGACGACCTGGACGTCGTCGGGCACGCGCAGCCCGGCCTCGGCGAGGCCGGCGAGGACGCCGGTGGCGAGGGTGTCGGTGACGGCGAAGACCCCGTCGAACGCGACGCCGTCGGCGCGCAGCCGCCGGACGGCCGCGCGCCCGGCGGCCAGGTCGACGTGGGGCGCGGGGGTGACCAGGGCGAGGTCGGGGGTGCGCCCCGCCGCCTGGTGCGCGGCCATCCAGCCGGCGGTGCGGGCGGGCATCATCCCGGCGGTGGGGGAGGGGTCGGAGCCCCCGACGACGGCGACGCGGCGGCAGCCGCGGGCCAGCAGGTGCGCGGTGGCGAGGCGTGCGCCGCCCACGTTGTCCATGAGGACGTGGTCGTGCCGGGCGGGCATCTGCTGCTCCCCGAGCAGCACGAGGGGCACGGACGTGCGGACGGCGTCGAGGTCCGCGGCGGTCATGCCGACGACGGACAGCAGGACGCCGTCGTAGAGCTGCCAGCGCGCCTGCGCCAGGGCGGCGAGCTCGCCCTGGCGGCTCGCGCCGGACTGCTCGACGACGAGGTGGCGGCCGTCGGCCTCGAGCAGTCCGGAGAGCCGGGCGGCGAGCTCCCCGTAGTAGGGGTGGTCGAGGCGCGGCACGACGAGCGCGACGGTGTCGGTGCGTCCGGCGCGCAGGTGCCGGGCGGTGAGGTTGAGCTCGTAGCCGAGCTCGGCGGCGGCGGCCTCGACGCGGGCACGGGTGGCGTCGCCCACGGGGCGGCGTCCGTTGAGGACGTTGGAGACGGTCATCGCGGACACGCCGGCGGCGCGGGCCACGTCGCTCATGGTGGGTCTCACAGGGTTCACGCTACCGCTTCCCGACTCTCGGGTTTATCGATAAAGTGGCCGGTATGGACACGACGACGGCCGTCATCGACCTCGACCTCCCCGGCCCCCGCATCTCCCGCCACGTCTACGGACACTTCGCCGAGCACCTCGGCCGCTGCATCTACGGCGGCTTCTGGGTCGGCGAGGACTCCGACGTGCCGAACGTGCGCGGCATCCGCACCGACGTCGTCGAGGCGCTGCGCGCCCTGCGGATCCCCAACCTGCGCTGGCCCGGCGGGTGCTTCGCCGACGACTACCACTGGCGCGACGGCATCGGCCCCCGCGAGGACCGGCCGCGGATGGTCAACTCGCACTGGGGCGACGTCGTCGAGGACAACGCGTTCGGCACCCACGAGTTCATGGACCTGTGCGAGCTGCTCGGCGCCGACGCCTACATCAGCGGCAACGTCGGCTCCGGCACCGTGCAGGAGATGAGCGAGTGGATCGAGTACCTCACCCGCGCCGACGACTCGCCCATGGCCGCCCTGCGCCGCGCCCACGGCCGCGACGAACCCTGGAAGGTGCCGTTCTTCGGCCTCGGCAACGAGGCCTGGGGCTGCGGCGGCAACCTGCGCGTCGAGCAGTTCGCCTCGCTCGCCCGCCAGTACGCCACCTACGTGCGCGACCACGCCGGCAACGAGGTCTACCGCATCGCCGCGGGCGCCTCCGACCACGACCTGCACTGGACCGAGACCCTCATGCGGTCCTTCGACCCGCTCGACGACCCCGCGGCGGCGGGCACGCCCGCCGCCCCCTTCCAGGCGCTCTCCCTGCACTACTACACGTTCACCGGCACCTGGCAGGACAAGGGGTCGGCCACCGAGTTCACCGAGGACGAGTGGTACCGCGCCCTGCACCGCGCGAACGTCATGGACCAGCTGCTCACCCGGCACGGCCAGGTCATGGACCGCTGGGACCCCGCCCGCCGGGTCGGGCTGGTCGTGGACGAGTGGGGCACCTGGTGGAACGTGGAGCCGGGCACGAACCCCGGTTTCCTGCACCAGCAGAACAGCCTGCGCGACGCCCTCGTCGCGTCCGTCCACCTGGACGCGTTCCACCGCCACGCCGAGCGCGTCGTCATGACGAACATCGCCCAGACCGTCAACGTGCTCCAGGCGATGCTGCTCACCGACCCGGACACCGGCGCGCTCGTCCGCACCCCCACCTACCACGTGTTCGCGATGAACACCCCCCACCACGACGCCGACTCCCTCGCCGTGCACCTGCGCGACGTGCCCGCCCGCGAGGTCGACGGCGGCACCCTCCCGCTGGTGTCCGCGTCCGCCTCCGTCAAGGAGGACGCCGCGCTCGTCTCCCTGACCAACCTTGACGCCGACGCCCCCCGCACCCTCGTGCTCGACCTGCGCGGGCGCGAGGTCACCGGGCACGTCGCCACCGTGCTCGCGGCGCCCGAGACGTCGTCGCACAACACCGCGGACCGGCCCGACGCCGTCGCGCCCGCGCCGCTGGGCACGGTGCGCCCGCACCCCCGCGGCCTGGAGGTCGAGCTGCCCGCGCACTCGTACGTCACGGTGGCCCTGGCGCTCGCCTGACCGGTCGTCGGCCCGCGCGGGTGCCGTCCGTGGCCCGTGCGGGACGACGACGCCCGTCGCCGCACGCCCGTCGGTGGCCGGTGGCAGGGTGGGGGCATGAGCGTCGACGCCGCCCGGGTCCTCGCCGCGCGGCTGCACGCCCAGCGGCTGCGCGACCCCGACCTGCCCGAGGTCGCGGGTGCCGTCCGGTACCTGCTGGCCGTGCAGGGCCAGGAGCTGCGGCCCACGCTGCACGGCCTCGACCGGCGGCTCGCCCCCGCCCGGCGTGGCGGGCCCGACCTCGCGGTGCTCGACGACGGGCGCGTGCTGCGTACCCACGTCCTGCGGCCCACCTGGCACCTCGTGGCGCGGGACGACGTCCGCTGGCTGCTGGAGCTCACCGCGCCCCGGGTGGGGCGCGTCATGGCGTCCACCGAACGGTCCTGGGGGCTCGGGAGCCCGGAGCCCGCGATCGGCGCGCTGCTGGACCTGCTCGCCGCCGGCCCGCGCACCCGGGACGACCTCGCCGCCGCGCTCGTGGCACGCGGCGTGCTCGCCCCGGACGCCCCGGGCATCGTCCTCACCCACGTGCTCATGCACGCCGAGCTGCGGCGCCTCGTCGTCAGCGGGCCGCCCGCCGACGGCCGCCACACCTACGCCCTGTTCGACGACCGGGTGCCGCCCGGCTACGGGCCGCTCGGCGCGACGTTCGACCGGCCGTCCGCCGTCCTGGAGCTGTGGCGCCGGTACCTGCCCGGGCGGGCGTACGCGACCGTCAAGGACCTCGCGCAGTGGAGCGGCCTCACCCTGACCGAGCTGCGGGCCGGGCTGGCGGTGCTGCTCGACGTCGGCGAGGTCGTCGAGGTGCCCGGCGCGGACGGGCTCGACGGGCTGACGCTCGTGACGACGTCCGCCGTCGCCGGGCAGGACCGGCGCGCGGCCGACGGCGCCCCCGTCGCGGACCTCCTGTGCGCCTACGACGAGATCGTCTGCTCCTACGGCGAGTCCCGGCACGTCCTGGCGGACCCTCGCGCCCCCGAGCCCGACCGGACGGGCGCGTTCCTCCACACCCTGCTGCTCGACGGGCGTCGCGCCGCCCGCTGGCGCTGGCCCGCCCGCCTCCCCGACGACGGCCCCCTCGTGCTCGACGTGCAGTGGCAGCGCGACCCGACGCCCGCCGAGCGCGTCGCCCTCGCCGACGCGACCGCGGACCTGACCGCCCACCTGCGGCGACGCGTGGCAGGCTAGTCGGATGCTGAACTGGGCGGGCAACCTCACGTACTCCGCGACCGACCTGCGCCGACCCGCCACGCTCGACGAGCTGGCCACCGCCCTCGAGGGCTCCGGACCGGTCCGGGCGCTCGGGTCGCGGCACTCCTTCAACGACGTCGCCGACACCACGGGCGTGCACGTCCAGGTGGACCGGCTCGACGACGGCCGCCCCGCCGTGGACCTCGACCCCGCCACCGGCGTCGTGTCGGTCAACGCCGGGCTGCGGTACGGCGAGGTGTCGCGCGCGCTGCACCCCCAGGGCCGCGCGCTCGGCAACCTGGCCTCCCTGCCGCACATCTCCGTCGCAGGGGCCGTCGCCACGGCCACCCATGGCTCCGGCGACGCCAACCGCTGCCTCGCGGGCGACGTCGTCGGCCTGGAGGTCATGACGACCGCCGGGGAGCTGCGTCGCGTGACGCGCGCCGAGCACCCGGACGTGTTCGGCGGCACCGTGGTCTCCCTCGGCGCGCTCGGCGTCGTCACCCGCGTCGAGCTCGCGACGTCCCCGACGTTCGCCGTCCGGCAGGACGTCGCCGTCGACGTGCCGTGGGAGACGGTGCTCGGGTCGTTCGACACCCTCACCGGGGCGGCGTACTCGGTCAGCCTGTTCACGTCGTGGGCCGAACGCTCCGTGCGCCAGGTCTGGTTCAAGTCCCGGGTGGACGACGGCGTCGGGGAGCGCCCCGAGCCCTTGCCGGGCCTGGGCTGGGCGACGACCGAGCTGCACCCCCTGCCCGGGGTCGACCCGGTGGCGTGCACGCCGCAGCTCGGCGTGGCGGGCCCGTGGCACGAGCGGCTCAGCCACTTCCGGCTCGAGTTCACGCCGTCGGCCGGCGACGAGCTCCAGTCCGAGTACCTGCTGCCGCGTCGGCACGCCGTCGAGGCGATCGTGGCGCTGCGCCGGCTCGCCCCGCGGGTGGCGCCCCTGCTCCAGACGTCGGAGGTGCGCACGGTCGCCGCGGACGACCTGTGGCTCAGCCCGTTCGACGAGGACTCCGTGGCCCTGCACTTCACGTGGCACCCCCGCGGCGAGGACGTCGCCGCCGTCCTGCCGCTGCTGGAGGAGGCCCTGCTGCCGCTCGGCGCGCGGCCCCACTGGGGCAAGCTGTTCGCGCTCGACCCCGTCGCGCTGCGGGAGCTCTACCCCCGCTTCGAGGACTTCCGGGCGCTCGCCGCGCGGTTCGACCCCGACGGTCGCCTGCACGGCGGCTACCTGCGCGAACTCCTGGGGTGACCACATCGTGAGACGGGCGTCAGGGCGAGTTTCTCGCCGCGTGGCGGCCGTCACAGAGCCCTGACGTGCACCTCGACGTGCCAGCGTGACCTGCGTCACGCATGATCGAGGGCGAGCAGTTTGACCGGCGACGACGCAGCACGAAAGGTGTGTGCCCCGTGAGTGCTGAACACAAGGCCGCCCCGCGCGAGCAGTTCACCGGACAGGTGGGATTCATCCTGTCGGCGATCGGCTCCGCCGTGGGCCTCGGAAACATCTGGCGTTTCCCCGGCGTCGCCTACGAGAACGGTGGCGGCGCCTTCATGGTGCCCTACCTCGTCGCGCTGCTGACCGCCGGCATCCCCATCCTCTTCCTCGACTACGCCCTCGGGCACCGCTTCCGCGGCGGCGCCCCCCAGGCCTTCCGCCGCGTCAAGGGCTGGCTCGAGTCCCTCGGCTGGTTCCAGGTGATGATCTGCATCCTCATCGCCGTCTACTACGCCGTCGTCGTCGCCTGGGCCGGCAGCTTCTTCGTCTACTCGTTCGGCCTCGACTGGGGCGACGACGCCGCCTCCTTCTTCGTCGGCGAGCACCTCCAGCTCGCCGACGTCGGCGGCGCCGACCCCTGGTTCACCTTCGACTTCGTCGCCGCCGTGCTCATCCCGCTCGTCATCGTCTGGGTCGCCGTCATCGCCGTCCTCGCCGCCGGCGTCGTCAAGGGCGTCGAGCGCGCCAACGTCGTCTTCATCCCGCTGCTCGTCGTCGCGTTCGGCATCCTCGTCGTGCGCTCGCTGTTCCTCGAGGGCGCCGTCGACGGCCTCAACGTCCTGTTCACGCCCGACTGGAGCAGGCTGGGCGACGCCAGCGTGTGGATCGCGGCCTACGGCCAGATCTTCTTCTCGCTGTCCGTCGCGTTCGGCATCATGATCACGTACTCGTCGTACCGGGCCCGCAAGGCCAACATGACGAGCCCCGGCCTCGTCGTCGCGTTCTCCAACTCCGGCTTCGAGCTGTTCGCCGGGCTCGGCGTGTTCTCCGCCCTCGGCTTCCTGGCCGCCCAGGAGGGGGTGACGGTCGCCGACCTCAACTTCCAGGGCGTCCTCCTCGCGTTCGTCACCTTCCCGACGATCGTGTCCCAGATGCCCGCCGGCGCCTTCTTCGGCGCCCTGTTCTTCGGGTCGCTCGTCATGGCGGGCTTCACCTCCCTGGTCTCGATCCTCCAGGTGGTGTCCGCGGCGCTCCAGGAGAAGTTCGCGCTTTCCCGCCGGGCCGCGACCCTCGGCATGGGCATCACCCTCGGCGTCGTGTCCGTCCTCGGCTTCTCCACGACCACCGGCCTCATCCTGCTCGACACCGTGGACGCGTTCGTCAACAACCTCGGCATCGTCGGGTCCGCCGTGTTCATGTGCGTGTTCGTCGTCTGGGTCTACCGCAAGGCGCCCGAGCTGCGGTACCACCTCAACGCCGTCTCCACGACCCAGGTCGGGCGCTGGTGGTACGTCTGCGTCGGCGTGATCGTGCCGGTCATGCTCGTCATCATGCTCGTGCAGTACGTGATCGAGCGCATCGACAAGCCCTACGGCGACTACGACACCACCTACCTGCTGATCACGGGCTGGGGCTCCGTGCTGCTGCTGTTCGTCGGCGCGATCCTGTTCACCCTGCCCCGCTGGCGCGGCCGGGAGGCGTTCACCGTCTGGCCCGCCTACCCGCCCCAGGACCCGGCCGTCATGAAGGAGGCGTCGCGATGAACACCTCGGCACTGTTGATGATGATCGTCGCCCTCGTCATCGTGTGGGGAGGGCTCGTCGTGGCGATCCTCGCCCTGCGCGCCCGGCCCGAGCGGGACGACTACCCCGCCGGCGGCGAGGACGACCACCGCGAGGACACGGAGATCCTGCGCCACGACACGTGAGCCGTGCGTGACGGACGGACGGCGCTCTGGTCCCGTCGGTCGTGGTGCCCGGACCCCAGCGCACGGTCGCGCTCACGGGCGCTGCGCGCCCTGCGCTTCCCGTCTGACGACCGCGCGCAGGGGTCCGGGCACCACGCCCTGCGCGTCGGTCGACGAGGGGCCGGATCGGCAGCATGCTGCCGGTCCGGCCCTTTCGTGCCGGTATGCGCACCGTCGCGGTCGGCGGCGTGACGGATCCCACGGGCACCGGTTTGATCCCGCGCCGAATATGTATTCATACTGTTGCATAGGCGCGCCGCTTCTCGGACCCGGGAACCCACGGCGCACACCCCGAGACCCCTGGGAGAACGCCATGCGCACCCGCTACGCCCTGCCGCTGTCCGCGCTCGCCGTCGTCACGCTGCTGACCGGCTGCACCACCGCCTCGGAGGACCTCGGCTCGACGTCCACCGCGTCCGGTGCCGCCGAGGCCGAGGCGTTCGACCCGGCCTCCGTCGCCGAGGACCCGGAGCTCGCCGCGATGATGCCCGACGCCGTCGCCGAGGACGGCGTCCTCACCGTCGGCGCCGAGCTGACCTACGCGCCCGCCGAGTTCCTCGACGCCGACGGCAAGACCCCCGTCGGGTTCGACGTCGACATCGCCGCCGCCGTCGCCGCGACCCTCGGCCTCACCTCGCAGGTCGAGTCCTCCACGTTCGACGCGATCATCCCCGCCGTCGGCACCAAGTACGAGGTCGGCATCTCCGGCTTCACCATCGACGCCGAGCGCCTGAAGGTCGCGCACATGATCAGCTACTTCGACGCCGGCTCGCAGTTCGCCGTCCAGACGGGCAACCCCGAGGGCGTCGACACCGCCGACCTGTGCGGCACCACCATGGGCGTCCAGACCGGCACCGTGCAGCAGGGCGAGCTCGACGAGCTGTCCGCGCAGTGCGAGGCCGACGGCACCGAGGCCATCGAGGTCCTCCCGTACGACTCGCAGGCCGAGGTCACCACCAACCTCGTCGGCGGCAAGGTCCAGGGCATGTACGCCGACTCCCCGGTCACGGCCTACGCCGTCGAGCAGGCCGGCGGGTCCATCGAGACCCTCGGCGACATCACCGACGCCGCGCCGTACGGCGTCGTCGTCGCGCAGGACGACGACGAGCTCGCCGCCGCGATCCAGGCCGCCCTCCAGCAGCTCATGGACGACGGCACCCTCGCCCAGATCCTCGACACGTGGGGCAACGCCGAGGGCGCCCTGACCACCGCCGAGCTCGACCCGGGTCTCTGACATGGCCGCCGACACCACCGGACGCACGCTGCCCGAGCCCCTGCACGCCCGGCCCGTACCCCGGCCCGGCCGCTGGGTCTCCGGGGCGGTCGTCGCCGTGCTCGCCGCCATGGTCGCGCACGCGCTCGTCACCAACCCGAACTTCCGCTGGGACACCGTCTGGCTGTACCTGCGGGACGTCAACGTGGTCCGGGGTGTCGGCTGGACCCTCGTCCTCACCTTCGGGTCGATGGCGATCGCCGTCGTCCTCGCCATCCTGCTCGCCGTCATGCGGCGCAGCGACAACCCCGTCATGCGCTGGGTCTCGTGGACCTACATCTGGTTCTTCCGCGGCACCCCCATCTACACCCAGCTCGTCTTCTGGGGACTCATCTCCGTGCTCTACCCGCGGCTCAGCCTCGGCGTCCCCTTCGGTCCCGAGTTCTTCGTGTTCGACACCCGGGACGTCATCACGGCGTTCTGGGCCGCCCTCATCGGGCTCGCCCTCAACGAGGCCGCCTACCTCGCCGAGATCGTCCGCGCCGGCCTCGGGTCCGTCGACCCCGGCCAGTCCGAGGCCGCCCGCGCCCTCGGCATGAAGGAGAGCAAGATCCTGCGCCGCGTCGTCCTGCCGCAGGCGATGCGCGTCATCGTGCCCCCCACCGGCAACGAGACGATCTCCATGCTCAAGACGACGTCCCTCGTCGTCGCCGTGCCGTTCACGCTCGAGCTCACCTACGCCACGAGCGCCATCGGCACCCGCACGTTCCAGCCCATCCCGCTGCTCATCGTCGCGGCCCTGTGGTACCTGCTCATCACGTCCGTCCTCATGGTCGGCCAGCACTACCTCGAGCGGTACTACGGCCGCGGGTTCGACGGCGGCACCCACGCCGGACGCGGCGGACGCGGCGGACGCGGACCGCACGGTCGGCGCGGCGGCCGCCTCGGCCGCCAGGAGGCCATCCGCGCCGCCGGCACCACCCACGACGACCCCTTCGCGGAGGTGACCCCGTGAGCGAGACCCCCACCCCGACGTCGGGCACGGACCAGCCCATGGTGCAGGTGACCGGCGTCCACAAGGTGTTCGGCCACGGCGACGGCGCCGTCCACGTCCTGCGCGGCGTCGACCTGGAGGTGCCCCGCGGCACCGTCACCGTCGTCCTCGGCCCCTCCGGCTCCGGCAAGTCCACCCTGCTGCGCTGCCTCAACGAGCTCGAGCAGATCACCGCCGGCGAGGTCCGGATCGACGGCGAGCTCCTCGGCTACCGCCGCGACGACAAGAACGTCCTGCACCGCCTGCACCCGAAGAAGATCGCCGAGCAGCGCTCCCGCGTCGGCATGGTCTTCCAGCGGTTCCACCTGTTCGGCCACATGACCGCGCTGGAGAACGTCATGGAGGCCCCCGTGCAGGTCCGCGGGCTGTCCAGGGCGGCGGCCCGCGAACGCGCCCTCGAGCTCCTCGAGCGCGTCGGCCTCGCCGACCGCACCGACCACTACCCGGCGCAGCTCTCCGGCGGCCAGCAGCAGCGCGTCGCCATCGCCCGGGCGCTGGCCATGGACCCCGAGCTCATGCTGTTCGACGAGCCGACCTCCGCCCTCGACCCCGAGCTCGTCGGCGAGGTCCTCGCCGTCATGCAGGACCTCGCACGGTCCGGCATGACGATGGTCGTCGTCACCCACGAGATCGGGTTCGCCCGCGAGGTCGCCGACCACGTCGTCTTCATGGACGACGGCGTCGTCGTCGAGCAGGGCACCCCCGCCCAGGTGCTGGACGCACCGTCCGAGCCCCGCCTGAAGGACTTCCTCGCGCACGTCCTGTGACGGGTGAGGCCGTGAGGCGGTGTGCGGGTGGGGACCTGCGGTGCGCCGCCTCGCTCACGGGCCCCGGGGGGCCCTCCGCTACGGCTTGACGGCGGCGCACCGCAGGTCCCCACCCGCACACCTCGTTCGAACGGGCCCCAGGGGGCCCTCCGCTACGGCTTGACGGCGGCGCACCGCAGGTCCCCACCCGCACACCTCGTTCGAACGGGCCCTGGGGGGCCTCCGCTACGGCTTGGGAGCGGCGCACCGCAGGTCCCCACCCGCACACCTCGTTCGGACGTCCCCGCCCGTGTCGCGCCCTCCTGACGACACGACCGAGCAGGTCAGAGCTTCGCGCAGGCCCGACCCCAGTCGGTGTGGCCGATGGTGACCTTCTTCCAGATGTGCGCCGAGTAGCCCGAGTAGGTGGTGCGCGTCTTGGAGATGGAGCGCGTCATGCCGCTCGACCAGGTCACGGACGGGCCGGTGAGCCAGGTGTCGCCCCGGTAGCAGTCGTCGGACGAGGTGGGGATGCGGTAGATCCGCAGGAACCCGCTGACGGAGCCGTCGCCGGAGTACCGCCAGGAGCCGTAGATGCGGCCGCTGCTGGAGTAGACGCAGATCGTGCCGGGCCCGTGGGTGGTCGCGCACTGCGTGCCGCTGCCGATGGCGGTGGTGGCGACCCGGTCGGACCGGGTGAGGCCGCCGTCGAGGGTGCCGGCCAGGGTGCCGGCGGGGGTCTCGGGGCAGTCCTCGACCATGTCCACGCGGTGGGTGACGAGGTCGGCGGGGGCGCCCATCGCGGCGTTGTAGGCGGGGTCGACCTCGTCGACCACGGTCGCCTCGACGAGGGTGCAGCCGCGGGTGCGGGCGTCGGCCGCCCAGTCGGTGGCCTCCGCCTCCGCGCGCTCCTGCTGCGCCCACTCCTGCCAGGTGGCGTCGGAACTGCCGGGGGCGGGGACGCCGGGCAGGTTGTCGGCCGCGGCACCGGCCGGGGCGACCGTGCCGACCGCTGCGGCGGCGGCGAGCGCGGCCACCGCGAGTCCCGCCGCGAGCCGCTGTCCGAGGTTCCTGCGCATGCCGAGCTCCTCTTGTCGTCGGGGCCGCGGCGCCGCGGCACGGTGCCCCCGAGGGTAGCGAACGTATGGCTCGGGGCAACTGTCTCCCAGTACGGTGTAGCAGACCTGCCCCTGCCGGCAATGTCCCGGTGAAGGACCGAGAGGACGATCGTGGACGATGCCGAGGCGCGCCGGTTCCTGACGCGGCTGTGGGTCGACCACCACGAGGACGTGGTGCGTTTCGTGGCGCGGCGCGCCACGGCGGACCTCGTCGACGACGTCGTCTCGGAGACGTACCTGGTGGCCTGGCGGAGGGTGGACGACGTGCCGACGGACGCGCGACCGTGGTTGTTCGGGGTGGCGCGCAACGTGCTGGCCACCCAGGTCCGCACGCACGGGCGCTGGCGGGCGCTCGGGGTGCGCCTGGAGCAGCAGCCGACGGCGGAGCACCAGGGGACGGACGACGCCGCGGCGGAGCGCGCGGACCTGCGCCGCGCGTGGGAGCTGCTGGACCCGGCGGACCGGGAGGTCATCGCGCTGGTGGCGTGGGACGGCCTGTCGACCGTGCAGGCGGCGTCCGTGCTGGGCTGCCGTCCGTCGACGTTCTCGGTGCGGCTGACGCGGGCCCGCAAGCGGCTGCTCGCCTGGTCGGAGGTGCCGAGCGGGACGGCGGACGTGCTGCGCAACCTGCAGAAGGAGGCCCGATGAGGTCGCCCCTGATGGACCAGCTCTCGGGCCTGGACCCGGCCCGGCACGTCCGCGCGCCCGGCAGCACCGACGACGCGGCCCTGCACGACATCCTCGCGACCGAGCGGGCCGTGCGCGGGCGTCGCCGGACGCGGCCGGGCGTGGTGGCCGCGACGGCGGCGGGCGCGGCGGTCGCCGTCGGCGTCGCGGTGTCCCTCAGCTCGGTGCTGGGCGCCGCACCGGCGTACGCCACGTGGACGCCGGTGCCGGACGCCGTCGGCGACCCGGTCGCGACCGCCCTCGACGCGGCCTGCCCGACGTCGGCGACCGCGATCGTGGGCGACGGCGCGGACGCCACCGTCACCCAGGTGCCGCTGACGCCCGTGCTCGCGGAGACCCGCGGCGACTACACGTACGTCGTCCTGGCGGGCGACGACGCGGCGGGCGACTGCTTCGTCACCGCCGTCGACGACGGGCCCGCGGACGTGTACGCGTCCAGCAGCGTCGGCGCCGCCCTGCCGGAGCCCGCCGCGCGGGAGCTCGTCGTCGCGGTGAGCGGCACGGCCTCCTGGTCGACGGGCGACGACGCCGAGGGGGCGGTGACGTCCGCGTACGGCCGGGCCGGGGCCGACGTCGTCGAGGTCACGGCCGTGCTCGACGACGGCCGACAGGTCGCGGCGTCCGTCGACGGCGGCTGGTGGGCGCTGTGGGCGCCGGGCGACGACACGTTCGGCGACGACGTGCAGGTCACGTACGCCGACGGGACGACGGCGCAGGTCGCGCTGGTGCCGTGACGCGGCACCGCCCCGCGTCGCCGACCGGGTTCGGGGGCGCGGGGCGGCGGGTCGGCTCCTACTCGCCGTCCTCGCAGGCGAGGCCGTTGTTGTTGGGGTCGAGCCCGCCGCGGTAGCCGGGCTGACCGTTCTGGATGGGGGCGGCGCCGGCGCGGCGGGCGTCGTCACAGCTCCAGTAGAACCACTGGCCGTTCTGCGCCTGCTCCTGCTGCTCCTGCTGCTCCTGCTGCTGGGCGGCCTGGTCGTCGAGCTCCTGCTGGCGGGAGGTGAGCGACGCCTCCTGCTCGGCGACGGCGGTCTCCCGCTCCTTGAGGTCGTCCTCCCGCTCGTCGAGCGTGGTGGCGCGCTCGTCGAGCGCGGCGCGGTCGGCGTCGATCTTCTCCTGCTGGTCCGCGGCGGCGGCGACCTCGCGCTCCGCGTCGGCGACGGCCTGCCGGGCGTCCGACGTCTGCCCCATGGAGAACACGGCGCCGATGATGATGCCGAGGGCGAGGCACGCGGCGGCGACGCCGGCGACGACGCCGGTGGGCGTCCGCCGGCGGCGCGGTGGCGCGCCGTCGGCACGGGAGGCGGCGCGGGACTGCGGACGGTCCGGCGGGAGCGGCGCGGTGGACCGCTCCGTGGGGTGGGCGTCGCGCGGGGGCGCCGGGGGAGCGGGGGGCGGCGGGGGCGTCGGCAGGGGGGTGGCCGACGACCGCGCGGACACCGCGGACCGGGTGGGTCCGCTCGGGGGTGCCTGGACGGGCGACAGGATCGACGTGGCGGACGGGTCCGCGGGGTGCGGCGGTGCGGCCGCCCCGGTGAGGACCGTGGTGCGGGCGGCGGCGGGCTCGTCCTCGACCCAGTACTCCCAGCCGGGGGGTGCCGGCGGCCACGAGGGGTCGGGCGACCACCCGGCGTCGGGCCGGAATCCGGGGGGGACCTGCCAGCCTGGCGGGGGGTTGAAGCGCGCGGTCATCATTCTCCTTCGGCGGCGTGCGCGGTCCACTATGGCGGAAACCCTCCCCGAAGGTCCATGTCGGACGCCGCTGGTAGACCTGGGACATGTTCCTCCTCGGTGCGCACGACGACGCCGGCGGGCCGGTCGGCGGGCCGGGGGCCCGTCCGCGCCTGGTCTTCTCCGCGAGCGACCTCGTGGTCGCCGCCGAGTGCGAGCACGCCCTGCTGCGCCGCCTCGACGAGGTGCTCGGCCGCGTCCCGCCGGTGCCCCGCGCCCCGGACGAGATGCTGCGCCGCGCGGTCGACCTGGGGGCGGCCCACGAGCGGACGGTGCTGGACGGCCTCGTCGAGCGGTTCGGCGACGGTGTCGTGGAGCCGGAGCCCCCGGCCGGGACGGCCGTCCACGACCTGGTGGCCGCGCACGAGCGGACGCTCGCCGCGATGGCGGCCGGCGCCGACGTCGTCTCCCAGGGGACGCTGTTCGACGGGGGGTTCCTCGGCCGCGCCGACTTCCTCGTACGCGACGGCGTCGCAGGGGACGGGCGCCCCCGGTACGCGGTGTGGGACACCAAGCTGGCACGCCGCGAGAAGGTGCGGGCCGTGCTCCAGGTCGCGGCGTACGCGGAGCTGCTGCAGGAGGCTGGGGTGGACCCGACCGAGCACGTGCACCTCGTGCTCGGCACGGGGGAGCGGACGAACCACCTCCTCGCGGAGGTCCTGCCCGTGCTGCGCGCGCGGCGCGCGCGGCTGCTCGACCTCGTGGACCGGCACGTCGAGGCGGGCGAGCCCGTGGCGTGGGACGCGCCCGGCCACCGCGCCTGCCAGCGCCTCGGCGCCTGCCCGGACTGCGCGGCCGCGGCCGAGGCCCACGCGGACGTCCTGCTGGTCGCGGGCGTGTACGGCCCGCAGCGCGCCCGCCTGGCCGAGGCGGGGATCACCACGATGAAGGAGCTCGCCGACGCCACCGAGGCACCGGCCGGGATCGGTCCCGACCGGTTCGCGGGGCTGCGGCGCCAGGCCGGGCTCCAGCTCGGCACCGACCCGGGCGACGGCGCGGTCGTCGTCGACGGGGACGACGGACCCACCGAGCTGCGCTGGGCGCTCACCGACCCGCGCGCCGTCGAACGCCTCCCCGCGCCCAGCGAGGGCGACGTCTTCTTCGACTTCGAGGGCGACCCCCTGTGGGTGCCGCCGGGCGACGTCGGCCCCGCCGTCTCCGGCATCGACTACCTGTTCGGCTGGGTCACGCGCGACCTCGACGCCGAGGGCCGCCCCACCTTCCACAGCCTGTGGGCGGACACGATGACCGAGGAGGCCGCCGCGCTGGTCACGTTCGTCGACCAGATGGCCGAGCGGCGGCGCCGCTGGCCCGACATGCACATCTACCACTACGCCGCGTACGAGCGCACCCACCTGCTCTCCATCGCGGCCCGGCACGGCGTCCACGAGGAGGAGGTCGACGAGCTCCTGCGCTCCGGCGTCCTCGTCGACCTCTACGCGACCGTCCGGACGGGCCTGCGGATCTCGCACCGCTCCCGCTCCATCAAGAAGCTCGAACCGCTCTACATGGGCGACGAGGCGGCGCGCGCCGGCGTCACCGACGCCGCGACGTCCGTCGTCGAGTACGCCGAGTACGTCGACCTCCTGGCCGCCGGGGACGACGAGGCCGCCGCCCGCCACCGGACCCAGATCCTCGACTACAACCGGTACGACTGCCTGTCCACCCTGCGCCTGCTCGACTGGCTGCGCGCCGCCCACGACACCGTCGTCGGCCCCGTCGAGGTCGCCGTCGCCGCACCGCTCGAGGTCACCGTGGTGCCGCCGCCCGACGAACGAGCCGCGCTCGAGGCGCGCGTGCGCGAGGTCGTCGAGCACGAGCACCCGCACACCCCCGCCGACCGTGCCGCCGTCCGCGCCCTGAGCCTCCTGGGCGCCGCCGTCGGCTACCACCGCCGCGAGAACAAGGCCTACTGGCAGGCGCACTACGCGCGCCTCGAGCTGCCCCCCGAGGAGTGGCCCGGCCGGCGGTCGTCCGCCGCCCTCGAACCCGGCCGCGTCCTGCGGGACTGGGAGGTCGAACCCGGCAAGCGCACCCCCTCCCGCGTCCTCGAGGTCCGGGCCCCCGCCGTCGAAGGGTCCGAGCTGCGCCCCGGCGTCCGGACCTACCTGCTCTACGAGGCCCCCGGCCCGCCCGTCATCGGGGAGATCGGCCCACGCGCCGTCCGCGGCGCCCACAACAAGGTCACCGTCACCGACGTCCGCCGCGAGACCCACGGCGGCCGCGACGTCGACGTCCTCACCCTGCGCGAGGCCGTCGGCGCGAAGGACGAACCCCACCACCAGCTCCCCTCCGGCATCACCGTCGACGGGTTCGTCCCCGCCGACCCGCAGCAGCGCGCCACCGCCGAGGCCGCCGAGACCGCCCTCACCGCCTGGCGGACCGCCACCGCCGCCGGGGTCCCACCCGCCGAACGGCTCCCCGCCGGTCCCATGACCGACCTCCTCCAGCGCCGCGACCCCCGCGTCCGCGGCGGACTCCCCGTCCCCACCACCGGCCCCGACGGCGAACCCGACCTCGTCGCCGCCGTCCAGGACGCCGTCCGCCGCCTCGACCGGTCCTACCTCGCCGTCCAGGGCCCACCCGGCACCGGCAAGACCTACCTCGCGTCCGACGTCGTCGCCGCCCTCGTCGCCGACGGCTGGCGCGTCGGCGTCGTCGCGCAGTCCCACGCCGTCGTCGAGAACCTCCTCCACGGCCTGATCGCCGCCGGGACACCCGCCGACCGGATCGCCAAGAAGGGCGGCAGCAGCCCCGACGACGTCCCCTGGCAGGTCGTCACCGCCGACGCCCTCGCCGCGTTCGCCGACACCGCCCAGGACGAAGCCCACGGCTGCGTCGTCGGCGGCACCGCCTGGGACTTCGCCCACGACCGCTGGCCCGCCGCCGGCCTCGACCTCCTCGTCATCGACGAGGCCGGACAGTTCTCCGTCGCCAACACCGTCGCCGTCGCACGCGCCGCGCAGCGCCTCCTCCTGCTCGGCGACCCCCAACAGCTCCCCCAGGTCTCCCAGGGCACCCACCCCGACCCGGCCGTCGCCGGCTCCGCCCTCGGCTGGCTCGCCGACGGCCACGAGACCCTCCCGACCGCCCTCGGCTACTTCCTGCCCGCCTCCCGACGCATGCACCCCGCCCTCTGCGCCGCCGTGTCCGACCTCGCCTACTCCGGACGCCTCCACGCCCACCCCACCGCCGCCGGACGCCACCTCGACGGCATCGCCCCCGGCGTCCACGAGATCCTCGTCGAGCACACCGGCCGCGCCGTCTCCTCCACCGAGGAGGCCGCCGAGGTCGTCGCCCAGGTCCGAGCCGTCCTCGGCCGCCCCTGGACCCCCGGACCCGGCGCCCACCCCCGACCCCTCGGACCACGCGACGTCATCGTCGTCGCCGCCTACAACGCGCAGGTCTGGGCTGTGCGCCGCGCCCTCGCCGCCGCCGGGCTCGCCGACGTCCCCGTCGGCACCGTCGACCGCTTCCAAGGGCAGGAAGCACCCGTCGCGATCCTCACCATGGCCGCGTCCTCCCCGCAGGACGTCCCGCGCGGCATGGCGTTCCTCCTCGACCGTCACCGCCTCAACGTCGCGGTCTCCCGCGGCAAGTGGTGCGCCGTCGTCGTCCGCTCACCGCACCTCACCGACTACCTGCCGACCTCCGTCGCGGACCTCCACCAGCTCGGCGCGTTCCACGCCCTGCTCACCCGCCCGCCCGTCATCACCCCGTAGGGGTCGCGTCGTCGGGTTCCGGTCGGTCGCGCTGTCGGGCTCCGGTCGGTGGAGGGGGGTCGCGCGTCGTCGCGTTCACGGGCCCCAGGGGGCCCTCCACTTCGGGTCTGACGACGACGCGCGACCCCCTCCACCGACCTTCGACGCCGAGTCAGCGCACTTCCCCGCGAGTCAGCGCTGGGTCTCGTGAGTCAGCGCACGATGGCGTCAGCCAGCGCTCATCCCCGCGAGTCAGCGCACGATGGCGTCAGTCAGCGCGGGATCTCGCCAGTCAGCGCGGGATCCCGCCAGTCAGCGCACGATGGCGCCAGTCAGCGCGGGATCCCGCCAGTCAGCGCTCATCGACGTGAGTCAGCGCTGACTCCGGGGGTCGGCGACGGTCAGAAGCCGCCGAAGTCGCCGCCGCCGAAGTCGCCTCCGAAGTCTCCGCCGCCGTCACCGCCGAAGAAGCCGCCGAACAGGCTGTCGTCAGTGCCGGCGCCTGCGTCCGCTGCTCCGACGTCACCACCGACGTCCGCGCCCGCGTCCGCGGCGCCCGGATCCTCGGCGCCGGGGTCACCCTCACCGGCGGCCGCGGCGTCGTCCTCCGCCACGGGGGTCGTCGGGTCGCCGAACGCGGGACCGAACAGCATGTTCGCGACGGCGGAGCCGATGACGACACCCGCGACCGTCCCGAGCAGGCTCGACCCGACCATGGCACCGAAGCCGGGCGCTCCGCCCGGGCCGCCGCGGAAGGTGCGCTCCAGCGTGCCGGGGCTGCGCATCTCGGCGCGGGTCGCCATGCGGGCGAGCGACTGCGGGTCGTCCGACGTCGCGCGCTCCGCCGGCGGCACGGTGGCGCCGAGGTCGGCCAGGACCTTACGGCGCTGCTCGGGCGTGAGCTGGGCGAAGGCCTCGGCGTGCGCCTGCTCGACGGCGTCCGGCGGCGCGGTGCGCAGCAGGTAGCGGTAGCGGTCGATCGCCACGTCGTCGGGGTCGCGGGGCGCCGCCGGAGCAGGCGCGCCCTGCTGCCACCGCGGAGCCTGCGTCGGCGACGAGTAGCCGCGAGGGACGGAGCCGCCCGTCATGCCGGGCACGGACGGGTGGCGGTCGTCGGACCTGCCGAGGAGTCGGTCGAGGAATCCCATGACTGTTCAACGGCCGGGTGCTCGACCGCGTTCCCGGGCGGTCGAGCACCCGGCGCAGCAACGACGACGGCCCGCACCCCCCGCCGAGTGGCGGAGGGCGCGGGCCGTGCGTGGCTCGGTGGACGTCACCTCAGGGGTGACGTCGGAGGAGCGTCAGAGAGGGCGAACGTTCTCCGCCTGCGGGCCCTTCGGGCCCTGGGTGACGTCGAACTCGACCTTCTGCTCCTCCTCCAGGGTGCGGTAGCCCTGGGACTGGATGGCGGAGAAGTGGACGAACACGTCAGCGGTGCCGTCCTCGGGGGCGATGAAGCCGTAGCCCTTCTCGCTGTTGAACCACTTCACGGTTCCGGTGGCCATGGGTACTCCTTCAAGAGGTGGCGCCTCCGCCCGTCGGAGGCGCGCATCACGGTGTTCGTCGTCAAACTCTTGAGGGTCCAAGGTCCGCCGACTGGCGGCGTCAATCCTGACGACGCCACCTCGCCGACGCAGGACGGGGGTCCGTCCGGTACGAGCAACACACTGCAACGACCACCACGGTACGCGAGCGCGGGACGTCGCACCAGCACGGACGGCCGAATGTCGGGACGAAAAGCCGGGTATCACCCGTCGCCGGTGGTGTCGTGGATCTCCTTGGCCCTCCGCGGGGAGCCGTGGCGGGACGGGACGGCGTCGTCACGGGCGACGCCGTCCCGCGTGCGACGTGGCCTCGGGACGGCGGTGCCCGATCGTCCGGGCGCGTCGACAGGCGGAGGCCGGCGCGCGGTGGGTGGTGCGGCGCTGGTCGCCCGCGGGAGCGCGGGTCACGCCACCCTCCGGAGCCCCGATCGGGGGCGACGTCCCGGCCGCGACGCCGTCCGGCCGCGTGCCGGCGGGGGCTCGTCACCTCCCGGCCCGGCGAGATGCGTGGCCCGCGACGATCGCGCGGAAGCGACTCCCACCGGACCCGTAGGCCCGGGTGGGGCCCTGCCCGCGCGGGCGTTCGCGGCGGCGGAACCGCTGGAACGCCTGGTCAGGGGGGTGCGCCACGCGCGGTGCACCGGAGCCGCCGGGTCGGCCGACGTGGCCCGGCCGGTCCGACGACGGACGGCGGCGAGCACCGCACGGCGCGGGCCGGACGACGGGACCCGAGCCACGAGCGCGCCGCCGGGACGCGGGCGCGAGGGCTGCGGGTGCGGGGCTCTGCGCCGCCTCGCGGGCCGCGGTCGCGCGGGAGCCTCGACGACGTCGGGGTCGCCCGGCGGGGTGCCCGCCCGTCGGGCGTGGCGCGTCCGCAACCCCGCGGGGTGACCCCCGGTGGCCGGGACCGTGCGGTCCGGAGGATCGGCGCTCGCGCTCCTCGCACCCGGCCACCCGCCAGGAGGTGACGATGCCGCTCGCTCCTGACAGATCCGGCGAGAGTGACGTGAACGACGTGTGACGTGGATAACAGGTTCGTCACGATCTGGGCCAGGAGGCCGCTGCGTCACATCCACGTCACACAACCGGGCTACGTTCAGCGCCACTACATGCGGCATTGAGTGCCGTGCAGGTCACGACCCCGAAGGGGAAACACATGATTCGACGCATGACGGCCGCGAAGGGCATCGCCCTCGCCGCGGTCCTCGGCCTGGGCCTCACCGCCTGCGCCTCCGACGACCCCGCCGAGGAAACGACCACGGAGGCCACCGGCGCCGCCGAGGGTGGCGACGCGGAGCCGCTGACCATCGGCACGATCCTCCCGGTGACCGGCACCCTGGCGTTCCTCGGCCCGCCCGAGATCGCCGGTGTCGGCCTCGCCGTCTCGGACATCAACGAGGCCGGGGGTGTGCTCGGCAACGACGTCTCCATCGAGTGGGGCGACTCCGGCGACACCACCGACACCTCGGTGGCGAGCTCGACCGCGACCGACCTCATCGGCAAGGGCGTCTCCGCCGTCATCGGCGCGGCTTCGTCGGGCGTCTCGCTCGCCGTCGTCGACACGTTCGCCGAGGCCGGGGTCATGCAGATCTCGCCCGCGAACACCGCGGCAGACCTGTCGGGCTACGGTCCGTTCTTCGCCCGCACCGCCCCGCCGGACACCGTCCAGGGCGCGGCCCTCGGCTCGCTCGTCCTCGACGGCGGCCACACCAAGGTCGCGATGATCGTGCAGAACGAGGCCTACGGCACCGGCCTGCGCGACCACACGGCAGCGGCCATCGAGGCCGGCGGCGGCGAGGTCGTGTACGGCGCCAACGGTGGCGGCCAGGAGTTCCCCCCGGGTGAGACGAACTTCGGTTCGCAGGTCACCGCGGCGCTGGCCGCCGAGCCGGACGCGATCGTCATCATCGCGTTCGAGGAGACGGTCGCGATCGTCAACGAGCTCGTCGCGCAGGGCTGGGACTTCGACGGCACCACGTACTTCTGCGACGGCAACCTGTCCAACTACGGCGACCAGTTCGACCCGGGCACCCTCGAGGGTGTCCAGGGCACCCTGCCGGGCGCCCAGGCGGACGACTCGTTCAAGGAGCTGCTGAACGGCTGGTACTCCGAGAACGAGAACGGCGAGCTGTCCGACTACTCGTACTCCGCGGAGTCGTACGACGCCACCATGCTCGCCGCGCTCGCCGCGGTGAAGGGCGGCGCCACCGACGGCACCACGATCTCGGAGAACATCGCGGCGGTCTCCGGCGCGAACGGCGGCACCGAGGTCACGTCCTTCGCGGACGGCGTCGCGGCCATCGAGGCGGGCGAGGACATCACCTACGTCGGCCCGTCCGGCATCGGCCCGCTGAACGAGCAGAACGACCCGTCCTCGGCGTACATCGGCATCTACGAGTACGGCGGCGACAACACGTACACCTACTCGAAGCAGATCGAGGGCACGACCGAGTGATCGCCTGATCGTCTCGGTTCGTCCTGACGGCGGCCCGGTCACCCCTGTGGTGGCCGGGCCGCCGGCGTCTCACGGCGCGGGTCCCCGGTCCGCGAGTCAGCGCAGCTCACGGCGAGTCAGCGCGGGCGTTCGTGAGTCAGCGCGAACTTTCTTCACTCAGCGCGAACTCCCGCGAGTCAGCGTTCGGAGCCGCGACTCAGCGCAACCCGTGGCGAATCCGCCACCAGCGGAGATCCGGTCGGTCCGACGGCGCGGTGCCGGTCCGCGGCTGTCCACAGGTGCTGTGCATCACCAGTGCACGACGACGGTCGTCCCGGGAGCCTGACGTCGGCGGCACGCTCGGGACATGGCTGAAGCACTGCACGCCCCCGCGATCCGTCGGATCAGCACGATCCTCGCCGACCTGCGGGAGCCGGGCTCCCCGCTCGCAGGGATGCACACCGCCGAGCTGCGTCCGCCGTCCCTGCCGGTCCCCGTGGACACGGCCCGCGCCGACCCGCGCCACGTCGCCGAGCGGCTCTCGACGGGGAACCTGCGAGAGGTGCGGCCGGGCGTCCTCCTGCCCTCCGCGGCCGACGGCGAACCGGGTCACGACGACACCCTCCTCGCCGAGGCGCGCGGCGTCCTCGCCGCGTCCCGGAGCCGGCTGTGGTTCAGCCACGCGACCGCCGCGCGGCTCCTCGGGGCCTGGACGTACGGCACGCCGTGCCTGGTCGACGTCACCCACACGTTCAACCCGCACGTCGCCCGCTCCCGCGAGCCGCTCGTGCGGCGACACGTCACCACGTTGCGGCCCCAGGAGCGCACGACCGTCCACGGCGTCCCCGTGACGTCCCCCGAGCGGACGCTGGTCGACTGCCTGCGCACCCTGCAGCCCGCCGGGGCGCTCGTCGTCGCCGACTCCCTGTTCCGGCTCGGTGCCGAACCGGCCGAGGTGTCGCGCATCATGTCGGCGTCCGCGGGCAAGCGCGGCATGCTCCAGGCGCGGCGGCTGCTCGACCTGTGCGACCCGCGGTCCGGGTCCCCGGGCGAGACGGTCGTGCGCCTCGTCGCCGTCGACGACGGCCTGCCGCGTCCCGCGTGCCAGCTCCCCGTCGTGACGTCGTCGGGCACCTGGTACCTCGATCTCGGCTGGCCCGACGTCGGGCTCGGCGTCGAGTTCGACGGTGCGGTGAAGTACGACGGCCGCTTCGGCCTCCCGGACGTCGTGCGCCGTCGTCAGGAGCGTCGGCAGGCCGCCCTCGTCGACGCGGGGTTCGAGATCGTGCGGGTCGGCTGGCCCGACCTTGCCGACCCGTCAGCGCTCGGCCTCACCCTGCGCGAGGCGTACGGTGCGTGCTCCCGCTCCCGGCGTGCCGCCCTCGGGCGGCCGGCCGCCCTGGCTGCGATCGGCACTCGCTGACCCTGCTCGATGCCCCGAGTCGCAGAATCCTGCGCTGACTCGCGCAGCGGTGCGCTGACTCGCGCTGGACTGTGCTGACTCGCGCGGGCCTGCGCTGGGTCGCGCAGCGGTGCGCTGACTCGCGCTGGACTGTGCTGACTCGCGCGGGCCTGCGCTGGGTCGCGCTGGACTGCGCTGAGTCGCGCGGCGGTGCGCTGACTCGCGGGGGCCACGGGGCCTTACACGTCGACGGCCGGCACTCGGGGGGAGTGCCGGCCGTCGGGCTGCGCTGACTCGCGCGGACCTGCGCTGACTCGTCAGGCCTCGGTGGGCGAGGCGTCGCGATCGGCCTGCTCGACGTCCTCGGCGAGGGTGCCGAGGTAGAGCGAGATGACCTTGGGGTCGGACTGGAGCTCGCGCCCCGTGCCGGTGTACGCGTCCTTGCCCTGGTCGAGGACGTAGCCGCGGTCGCAGATCTGCAGGCAGCGGCGGGCGTTCTGCTCGACCATGATGACCGAGACGCCGGCCTTGTTGATCATGCGGGTCCGCAGGAACGTCTCGTCCTGGCGGACGGGGGAGAGCCCGGCGGACGGCTCGTCGAGGAGCAGCACGGACGGGTTCATCATGAGGGCGCGGGCCATGGCGACCATCTGCCGCTCGCCGCCGGACATGGCGCCGGCGCGCTGGTTGCGGCGGTCGTGGAGCACGGGGAACAGGTCCCCGATGAACTTCCAGCGGTCCTCGAACACCTTGGGCCGCAGGAACGTCCCCATGCGCATGTTCTCCTCGACGGTGAGCGAGGGGAACACGTTGTTCGTCTGGGGCACGAACCCGACGCCGCGGGCGACGAGCTGGTTGGCCTTCATGTTGGTGATGTCCCGGCCCTCGAGCGTGACCGTGCCGGCGTGCACCTTGACGAGGCCGAACAGGGCCTTGAGGAGCGTCGACTTGCCGGCGCCGTTGGGGCCGATGATGCCGACGAGCTCGCCCTTGGCGACCTCGAGCGAGCACCCGTTGAGGATGTTCACGCCGGGCAGGTAGCCGGCGACGAGGTTGTCCGCGTGCAGGAGCAGGTCCTTGCGCGGGGTGGACGACGCCGTCTTCTCGACGGTGGCGGTGTCGGTCATCGCTTCTCCTCCTCGGCCTCGAGCCGGGCGAGCACCTCGGGGTCGAGGAGCGAGTCGTCCCCGAGGTCGGTGTCGTGGTGGGCGCCGAGGTAGGCGTCGACCACGGCCTGGTCCTTCATGACGGTGCCGGGCGGTCCCTCGGCGACGATCCGGCCCTCGGCCATGACGACGACCCAGTCGGAGATGTGTCGGACGGCGTGCATGTCGTGCTCGACGAAGAGCACGGTCATGCCCTCGTCGCGCAGCGCCTGGACGTGCCCGAGCAGGGACTGCACGAGGGCGGGGTTCACGCCGGCCATCGGCTCGTCGAGCATGATGATCTTCGGGTCGGTCATGAGCGCGCGCGCCATCTCGAGGAGCTTGCGCTGGCCGCCCGAGAGGGAGCCGGCGTAGTCCTGCGCCTTGGTGTCGAGCTTGAACCGGGCGAGGATCTCCATGGCCTTGGCGGTGGCCTCGGCCTCGTGCTTCTTCCACAGGAACGGCAGCCAGGACAGCATGAACCGTTCGCCGGGGTTGCCGGGCGAGGCGAGGAGCATGTTCTGCAGCACGGTGAGGCGCGACAGCGCCTTGGTGAGCTGGAACGTGCGGACCATGCCGGACTTCGCGACGGACGCGGCGCTCTTGCCGGACAGGGACCGGCCCTCGAAGCTCCACTGTCCCGCGTTGGGGGCGTCGAAGCCGGTGAGGAGGTTGAAGAACGTCGTCTTGCCGGCGCCGTTGGGGCCGATGAGCGCCGTGATGACGCCCTTCTGGACCTCGAGGTGCTCGACGTCGACGGCGGTCATGCCGCCGAAGCGGCGCACGATGCCGTCGGCGACGATGATCGGTTCGGGCTTCGCGGCCCCGGGGACGTGCTCGACGTCCTGGAGCGCGGGGGTCACGGCGAGGGTGGTCGTGTCATCGGACATTGAACGCCAGCTCCTTCTTGTTCCCGAGGATGCCCTGCGGCCTGAAGATCACGAGGACCATGAGGGTGATGCCGACGAGCATGCCGCCGATCTGCTCCACGTTGGTGGTGGAGATGACCTCGCCGACGGGCGTGTTCTCCGCGAGGGCACGCATGCCGGTGCGCATGAACATGTAGGCGGCGAAGAAGATCATCGACCCGAGGACGGGCCCGAACACGGTGGCGGCGCCACCGAGCAGGAGGACCGTCCACACGAAGAACGTCATGGTGCGCCCCATGGAGTCCGGCGCGATGGCGGACGGCAGGGCGAACACCACGCCGCCGAGGGCACCGATGGCACCGCCGATGACGAGCGCCTGCAGCTTGTACGAGTAGACGTTCTTGCCGAGGGCGCGGACGGCGTCCTCGTCCTCGCGGATGCCCTTGAGGACGCGTCCCCAGGGGCTGCGGGTGATGAGCCACACGAACAGCAGGACGAGCGCGACGACGCCCCACGCGAAGATGCGGGTCCACCACGAGTCGGAGCCGGTGTTGATGTACTCGAACGGACCGAGGGCGAACCGGCCCTCGGGCAGCGGCGACAGGGTCTGGAACGCGTCCTTGTAGTCACGTCCCTGGAGCCCGGAGGCGCCGCCGGTCCACTCCTGCCAGATGGTGGAGCGGCCGAACCAGCGAATGATCTCCGCGGCGGAGATCGTGACGATCGCGAGGTAGTCGCCGCGCAGCTGCAGCGTGGGCAGTCCGAGCAGGAGGCCGAACAGCACGCCGGCGGCGATCGCGACGAGCAGGCCGAGCCAGAACGGCCCGCCCGCGATGACGGTGATGCCGAACCCGTAGGCGCCGAGCAGCATGAAGCCCGCCTGGCCCATGTTGAGCAGGCCCGTGTACCCGAAGTGCAGGTTGAGGCCGATCGCGGCGAGAGCGTAGGCGGCGGTCGCGGGGGCGAGCAGCTCGCCGACGGACTGGGTGAGGATGCGGAGGAACTCTTCCATGATGTGTCTCCCTTCAGCCGATCCGCTCGCGGCGGCCGAGGATGCCCTGCGGCCTGAACAGGAGCACGAGGATGAGGATCACCAGCGCGGACGCGTAGCGCAGGTCGCTGGGGATCACGAGGTTGGAGAGCTCGACGACGAGCCCGATGAGGATCGAGCCGACGAGGGCCCCGAACGCGGTGCCGAGACCGCCGAGGGTGACGGCCGCGAACATGAGCAGCAGGAGCTGCACGCCGAGCTGCCAGTTGAACGACCCGAACGAGATGCCCCACATGAGGCCGGCGAGGGCCGCGAAACCGGTCGCCATGACCCACACGATGCGGACGATCTTGTCGGGGTCGATGCCGGTGGCGGACGCGAGCGCCGGGTTGTCGGACACGGCGCGGGTGGCCCGGCCGATGCGGGTCCGGGTGAGGAACCACGCGATGCCGACGATGCAGACGAGCGCGACGGCCATGGACACCCACGACGCGGTGCTGAGGGTGATCCCGAGGAGGGTGAGCGGCCGGGGGTTGCTGGACAGGATCCGCTCGGACCCGCCGCCGATCATCATCTGGATGACGTACTGCAGGGTGATCGACAGTCCGATGGACACGATCATGAGCTGCATGACGGGGACGCCGCGGCGGCGCAGGGGGCGCCAGATGCCGGCGTCCTGGGCGAGCCCGGTGAGCGAGCAGGCGGCGATGGTGACGATCGCGCCGAGCCAGATCGGCATGCCCATCTGGTTGATCGTGATGAAGCCGACGGCGGCGCCGAGGGCGAACTGCTCGCCGTGGGCGAAGTTCGACAGCCCGGTGGTGCCGAAGATGAGGTTGAGGCCGATGGAGGCGAGCGCCAGCAGGAGCCCGAACCGGAGGCCGGAGCCGATCTGCTGCCACACCTGCGCGAAGGAGAAGGCGCGCTCGGACGCGTCGCCCTCGGGGGCTGCGCCGACGCCCTCGCCACCGGCCTCCTGCGCACCGGTGTCGGTGCTGTCGGTGCTGCCGGCGGTGGTGGCGGCCTCGCTGGGGCTCTCCTCGACGGCGGCCCCGGCCCCGACGCGGAACACCGCGCGGGCGTTGCCGCCGGTCTGCGCGGTGACCTCGACCTCGGCGGGCGCGCCCTCGGGGAGGGGCTGCCCGGCGGGGAGGGTGGCGGGGTCGAGGGTGACGGTGTAGCGGCCGACCTCGGGCACGGCCACGGCGACGGGTTCGTCGCTGGTCGTGAGGTCGGCGCTGAAGTCACCGCCGGCGACCGTGACGGCCACGTCGCCGACCCGGTCGTTGTCCTCCGTCAGCACCATGACGGTGACGCAGGCGGTGGTGTCGTCGGGTTCGCACCCGGCCTCGGTGCTCGCCGTCGCGGGTGGTGCGGCGAGCAGGGCCGGTAGGAGCGCGAGGGTCGCGGCGGCCAGGAGGTGGCGCAGCCGGCTCGCGGTGGTGGGTCGGTCCGCTGTCATCGGACGTGGTCCTCCGTCGGTTCATGGTCAGGCGCCCTGGGTGCACCGGGACGACGTCGGCTCGCCGTGACGATTCAGGCATGCTGAACGGCCTGTTGACACCTCGACGGGCCGACGTGCCGGGAAGTGTATCCAGGTGGTGTGACCTGGATGACACCGGCACGTCACAGGGAGGCGTCACGGACGTCGAATTCCGGTGGATTCCTGGGCAGACGCTCCGATTTCGCGTGCCGTGGCGGGCAAACCGTTGCAGAGCCGTGACCAAGGGGACCGGCCGGAGGGTGCGCCGTACCCTGGCCGGGTGAGCGACGCCGCACTGCCCGAGCCCGGATCCACCGTCCCGACCTCCCTCCCGACGCCCCGCCCGGACGACCCGACCCTCGTCGCCCCGGCCACCGACGAGCCCACGCCCGTCGAGCCGCCGTCGGCGGACCGCCGGCCCCACGAGCGCACGCACCACGGCCACACGTTCGTCGACCACTACGAGTGGCTGCGCGCGAAGGACGACCCGGAGGTCGTGGCGCACCTGGAGGCGGAGAACGCGTGGACGCGGGCGCAGGTGGCGCACCTGGCGCCGCTGCGCCGGGCGGTATTCACGGAGATCAAGGACCGCACGCTGGAGACGGACCTGTCGGTCCCGACGCGGCAGGGCGGGTACTGGTACTACTCGCGCACGCTGGAGGGCAGCCAGTACCCCCTGCACGCGCGCGTCCCGGTGACGGACCCGGCCGACTGGACGCCGCCGGCGCTGGAGCCGGGGGAGCCGCCGGCGGGCGAGCAGGTGGTGCTCGACGAGAACGCGGAGGCCGCCGGGCACGAGTTCTTCTCCCTGGGCTCGTTCTCGGTGTCGGGCGACGGGCGCCTGCTGGTGCACGCCGTCGACACCACGGGCGACGAGCGCTACACGCTGCGGGTGCGCGACCTGGAGGCGGGCACGAACCTGCCCGACGAGGTGCCGGGCACGTTCCCGGGCGCCGTCGTGACGCCGGACGGGCGGTACGTGTTCTACCCGACGGTCGACGACGCGTGGCGGCCGTACCGGATCTGGCGGCACGAGATCGGCACGCCGACCACCGACGACGTGGTGGTCCTGGAGGAGCCGGACGAGCGGTTCTGGGTCGGGGTGGGGCTGTCGCGCTCGCAGAGGTTCCTGCAGATCGAGCTGGGCTCGAAGAACACGAGCGAGTCGTGGCTGCTGGAGGCCGACGACCCGACGGGCGACTTCCGCCCGGTGTGGACGCGCCGCGAGGGCGTCGAGTACACGGTGGAGCACGCGCGCCTGGGCGGACGGGACGTGCTGCTCGCGCTGCACGACGACGACGCCCGCAACTTCGAGCTGGTCGCCCTGGACGTGCCGGCGCCGGGCGCGGGTCCCGCGGACCCGGCGGACGCGCGCGTCGTGGTGCCGCACGACCCGCAGGTGCGCCTGGAGAGCGTGGACGCGTTCGCGGGGCACGTCGTCCTCGGGCTGCGCCGGGGCGCGACGCCGCGTGTCGCCGTGGTCGCGCTCGACGACGCCGCCCCGGACGGGCCGTGGGTGCCCCGCGAGCTGGAGTTCGACGAGCCGCTGTACTCGGCGGCGATCGGCGCGAACCCGGAGCCCGACGCGCCGCTGCTGCGGGTGACGGGCACGTCGTTCGTCACGCCGCCGACCGTGTTCGACGTCGACCTGGCGACGGGGGAGCGTGTGGTGCGCCGCCGGCAGCCGGTGCTCGGCGGCTACGACCCCGCCGACTACGTGCAGCGCCGCGAGTGGGCGACCGCCGAGGACGGCACGCGGATCCCGATCTCGCTGGTGTGGCGGCGTGACGCGGTGACGCTCGACGCGGCGGGCACGGGCGCGGACCCGGCGCCGCTGCTGCTGTACGGGTACGGCGCGTACGAGATCAGCATGGACCCGTACTTCTCGGTGCCGCGGCTGTCGCTGCTGGACCGGGGCGTGGTGTTCGCGGTGGCGCACGTGCGCGGCGGCGGCGAGATGGGGCGCGCCTGGTACGAGGAGGGCCGCACCGACCGCAAGATGAACACGTTCACGGACTTCGTGGCCTGCGCGCGTCACCTCGTGGAGGCGGGCTGGACGGCGCCGGACCGGATGGTCGCCGACGGCGGCAGCGCGGGCGGCCTGCTCATGGGCGCGGTCACGAACCTGGCGCCCGAGATGTTCGCCGGGGTCCTGGCGGGCGTGCCGTTCGTCGACGCGCTGACGTCGATCCTGGACCCGTCGCTGCCGCTGACGGTCGTCGAGTGGGAGGAGTGGGGCAACCCGCTGGCCGACCCCGAGGTGTACGCGTACATGCGCTCGTACAGCCCGTACGAGAACGTCCCCGACGACGCGTCCCACTACCCGCGGATCCTCGCGGTGACGTCGTTGCACGACACGCGCGTGCTCTACGTGGAGCCCGCGAAGTGGGTGGCGCGCCTGCGTGCCGCGGGGGCGCCGGCGCTGCTGAAGATCGAGATGTCGGCCGGCCACGGCGGCGTCTCGGGGCGGTACGCCCGCTGGGAGGAGATCGCGTTCGAGCACGCGTGGACGCTCGACGTCCTCGGGCTGGCGGCGACGGAGGAGGACTGACCGACGGCCGTCAGGGACGCACGAGACGCAGCCGGTCGTCGCCGCACCGCACGGTGACGCGCTGACCCCACGAGGCGACCAGCCGGTCGTCCTCCATGCCGTCCCCGAACACGACCAGGCGGTCCGACGCGACCGTGAGCTCCACGGCGTCGCCGGGATCCACCACGCCCTCGGTGAGGCGCGCCCCGGTGCCGGGCGACGGCCACGCCTCGCGCACGAACCAGCCGAGGCGGTCGTCGGTGCGTCCGGGCGCCGTCCGGCCGCCGCGGTCGTGCGCGAGCGACGCCCACCAGCCGGTCGCGCCGGTGCCCGTGGCGACCAGCAGCCCCGACGACGACTGCCGCTCGCTGCCCGCGCCGCACCGCAGCGTGTACCGGGCGCTCTGGTGCGACGGGTGACCCACGAACACCTCGTTGAGGGCGGTGAGGTGCTGCCCGTCGTCGAGGTCGGCCCGCACCGTGGTGAGCGCGTCGACGGGCAGCAGCGCCGCGCGGTCGGGAGCGCCCGACCCGGCCGGGACGGGGCCGTCGAGGCCGTGCAGCAGCGCCGCCGCCGCGGCGACCGTGTGCCGCACCAGCACGCCCGCGTTGACGCCCGGCTCGGGGTCGACGCCGACGACGGGCTGCCCGCGCAGGTACTTCGCGACGTTCGCCACGAGGCCGTCCTGCCCGACGACCACCACGACGTCCTCCGGCGCCACGAGGAACCGCGGCAGGTCCGCCCGCTCCACGTCGGCGCGCGCCCAGTCGGCGGGCAGCGCGGCGACGACGGCGGCCCGCGCGGCGCACAGCGCGTCGTGGCGCTCCTGCACGTCGGCCAGGCTGCGTCCGCGGGTGCGCAGGAAGAACTCGGCCTGGCCCCGCGTGCCGTGCCGGTCCAGCAGGTCGTCCAGCTCGGTGCGCCGGTGGACGACGACGGCGCGGCGGCGCAGCACGTCAGCGCTCCGTCCGGGCCGGGCCCCCGCCGGCCGCCGAGGTCCCCGTGGTCGCGCCCCCGACCCCGGCGAGCAGCGCGCCGAGCGCCCCCGTGAGCAGGTCCGGCGTGACCGTGAGGTTCTGCACGCTCGGCAGCGACCGCGCGGCGTCCCGCAGGGCGAGGGCGAGCAGCGTGTCCTGCCCCGCCCGGGCGTACACCGCCATGCGGGCCTCCTCGGCCGCGGCGTCCGCCGCCCCGACCTCGCGCACCTGCGCGGCCTTCGCCTCCGTGGTCAGCCGCGACCGCTCGACGCTCGCCCGCGTGTCCACCAGGGCCGCCGCGGCCTTCTCCTGCGCCTCGCGGCGGGCGTTGGCGCCCTCCTGCTCGACGAGGCGCTCGCGGCGGGTGGCGAGCTCGATCTGGCTGGCGAGCTCGTTCTCGGCGATGGTGCGCTCCCGTTCGACGGCCAGCGCGCGCCGTTCGTAGGTGGCGCGGTCGGCCTCGGCCTGGACGTGCTCGCGGGCGGGGGTCTGCAGGGCGCGCTCGACGTCCTTCTCGGGGCGGACGGCGAGGACCTGGACCCCGACGACGGCGATGCCGGTGGCGGCGAGGCGCGGGTCGGCGGGCAGCGCGTCGACCAGGAGCGCGCGGACGCGGGCGACACCGGCGGTCATGGCGTCGGCGAGCGTGAGGGTGGCGAGCAGGTCGGTGGAGTGGCTCTGCGCGAGGCGCCCGACGATGGCGGTGACCTGCTCGCGGCCCGCGCTCGACGTGCTGCCGTCGTGGGGGTCGACGGCGAAGTCGAGCCGCTGCGAGGCGGTGACGGGGTCGACGTAGCGGTAGGTGACGCCGGCCTGGACGGTGACGTCCTGGTGGTCGGCGGTGACGGCGTGGAAGAAGACGGGCAGCTCCTGGTCGTCGACGGGGACCTCGCTGAGCACCGAGGTGGTGGGCCGGAACCAGAAGGCCTGGCCGACGCCCTCGTGGACGACGCGGCCGCGGCGGAGGTGGACGACGTGCCCGGTGGGGGTGCCGAGGAAGTGGCGGACCCAGGGGTAGGTGCGGACGGTGGCCATGACGGGCTCCTGTTCTCGTCGAGGTGACGATTAATTGTCGTCACGACGACGATAATCCCGTCCGCACTTATCGTCAAGATGACATCAAGCAGGTAGGGTGGGCGCATGACCGTCGAGCCGACCCGTGACCCGAACGCCGTGCCGCCCACCGCGGCGGCGCTGCCCGTCACGGTCGACGTCGTCGCGCTCACCGTCCGCGACGGCGCGCTCCACGTCCTCCTCGTCGAGCGCGCCGTCGAGCCCCACCGCGGCGCCCTCGCCCTGCCCGGCGGGTTCGTCCTGCCCGGCGAGGACCTCGTGACCGCCGCCGCGCGCGAGCTCACCGAGGAGACCGGCGTGACCCCGCCCGGCCACCTCGAACAGCTCCGCACCTACGGGCCGCTCGGCCGTGACCCCCGCGGCCCCGTCCTCTCGGTCGCCTACCTGCTCGTCGCGCCGCACTTCGGCGTCGTCGAGGCCGGGTCCGACGCCGCCGCCGCGGCCTGGCACCCCGTCACCGACGTCCTGCCCGCCGGTGCCGGGCCGGCCGAGCGCACCGGCCCCGCCGCGCCCGGGGGTCTCGCCTTCGACCACGCCCGGATCCTCGCCGACGGCGTCGAGCGCACCCGCTCCAAGCTCGAGTACTCGGCGCTCGCCACCGCGTTCTGCGCCGACGAGTTCACCGTCACCGACCTGCGCCGCGTCTACGAGGCCGTCTGGGGCGTGCGTCTCGACCCCCGCAACTTCTCCCGCAAGGCCACCGGCACGCCCGGGCTGCTGGAGGAGACCGGCCGCACCACGTCGGGCGGCACCGGCCGTCCCGCCGCCCTCTACCGGGCGGCGCGCCCCGTCGTGCGCCCGGGCGGCCTGGCCGACGGCGCCGCGGACGTCCCGGCGCTCCTCAACCCCCCGCTGCTGCGCCCGCCGGTGTGACCCGTCGGTGTGACCTCGCCGGGGCGAGTCGGGCATGCCGGGCGCCCAAGATGAACAGCAGGTGAACAACGCAGGAATAATGAGGCGTGACCTCGGCATACGTCTACCTGGGGTTTCCTCGTGGCCCCACCATGGTCAACGTGACCGAGACGCTTCTCCTCGTGCTCGTCGTCGTGACCGCGCTGGCCTTCGACTTCACGAACGGCTTCCACGACACGGGCAACGCCATGGCAACCTCCATCGCGACCCGAGCCCTCAAGCCCAAGACGGCAGTCCTGCTGTCCGCCGTGCTCAACATGGCGGGCGCCTTCCTGTCCCTGACCGTCGCCGCGACCATCGCCAAGGGCCTGGTCGACGCCGGCGCCATCAACCTCGAGGTCGTGTTCGCCGGCCTCGTCGGCGGCATCGTGTGGAACCTGCTGACCTGGCTGCTCGGGCTCCCGTCGAGCTCGTCGCACGCCCTCGTCGGCGGCGTCATCGGCGCCGTGCTGGCCGCCGCCGGCACCTCCGGCGTCATCTGGTCCGGCGTGCTGTCCAAGGTGCTCGTCCCCGCGCTGCTCGCCCCCGTCATCGCGATCGGCGTCGCCGCCGTCGGCACCGCCCTCGTCGCCCGCCTCACCAAGGGCGTCTCGCAGGACGTCACCAGCCGCGGGTTCCGCTGGGGCCAGGTCGGCTCCGCGTCCCTCGTCTCCCTCGCGCACGGCACCAACGACGCGCAGAAGTCGATGGGCATCATCCTGCTGGCCCTCATCACCGCCGGTGCCGTCCCCGCCGACTCCAGCGTCCCGTTCTGGGTCATCTTCGCCTGCGCCTTCTTCATGGCGCTCGGCACCTACCTCGGCGGCTGGCGCATCATCCGCACCCTCGGCAAGGGCCTCGTCGAGATCGACTCCCGCCAGGGCATGGCCGCCGAGACCTCCTCGGCCGCGGTCATCCTGCTCTCCAGCCACTTCGGCTTCTCCCTGTCGACCACCCACGTCGCCACCGGCTCCATCCTCGGCTCCGGCGTGGGCATGCCCGGCGCCAAGGTCCGCTGGGGCGTCGCCGGCCGCATGCTCGCCGCCTGGGGCATGACGCTCCCCGCCGCGGGCCTCGTCGGCGCGGTCTGCTACTGGATCCAGCACGGCATCGGCGGGGCCCTCGGCACCCTCATCGTGCTCGCCATCCTGCTCGGCGTCGCCTTCACCATCTGGACCGCGTCGCGCCGCAAGCCCGTCGACCACAGCAACGTCAACGAGGAGTGGGACGAGACCAAGGGCGCCAAGCTCAAGGTCGAGGTCGCCACCACCGGCGAGGCCGGGGAGCCGCAGGTCGGCCCCGTCGTCGACGAGCGCCGCGCCGCCGTCGTCTCCGCCATCTCCGCCGCACCCTCCGAAGGGGACACCAAGTGAGCATCGACTGGACCGCCCTCGGCCAGGTCGTCGTCGCCGGACTGATCGTCGGCGCCGGCCTCCCCGCCCTCTTCGCCCTCGGGCTGCGGCTCGTCGCCGGCACCGGTGACGACCGACCCGCCACCGGCAGGACGACCGAGCCCACCGGCCCCGTCGTCATCGCCCGCCCGTCGCCCCTGCGGATGGTCGGCGCGCTGCTCTGCTTCGGCACCGTCGTCGGCGCCGTCGCCGCCGGCATCGTCTTCATCGCGTCCGGCGGTCACTGACCAGCCGCGACACCCGCACCCCCGACGACACGCCCGACGCAGACGGGCGTGTCGTCGGCGTTCAGGAACCTCTAAGATCCAGCGCGTCAGGTCGCACGCCTCGCCGATGTCGCACGCGCCAGGAGCCGGGCCGACGACGCGGCTCCGTGCTGCGCGTGGGACGAGAACTCCGGCAGGTCGACGACCCGCCCCCCGCACCGCGCGCCCCCAGGGCCCGCCGTCTCGTGACCGACACGGACCGGTACCCCTGGAAGGAAACTCATGCGCTCTCTCGTCCGGCTCGCCGCCACCTCCGTGGCTGCGGCGTCGCTCCTGCTCGGCACCCTCGTGGCACCCGCGTCGGCGGCCACCTCGCCGATCAACGTCACCTCGGTGACGGTCAAGGCCAGCTACGGCGGCCCCGCCATCGCGGAGAAGACCAAGTACTACCAGTACACGACCAAGGCCACGGGCACCGTGACCGAGGGCTGGGTCGACATCGTCGGCGACGTCTACCGCGGCAGCACCAAGGTCGCGTCGAACATCGGGCTGGGCTACGCCTACTCCGGCGGCAAGGACTACACCGGCTACATCACGGCCAAGAACTCCTGGGGCCGCGGGACCTTCAAGGTCAAGAACGTCCGCGTCGTCCACGACCTGTACGACGGCACCAAGCAGACCTACAAGGACACGTCCTACTCCGGCGGCACCTTCTACATGAAGTCCGCCATCGACGGGAACCTCACCAAGTACGGCACCGTCATCCAGGTCAACACCAAGGGTGCCAAGAAGACCGTCAAGGTCGGCGTCAAGAAGTACACGGTGTCGAAGGCGTGGGAGCCCTACGCGGGCAAGTGGGTCAAGATCCAGTTCAAGAAGGACGGCGTCTGGAAGACGAAGAAGACCGTCAAGCTGAACTCGAAGGGCCGTGCGACCTACGCGTTCACGTCCTCGAAGAAGTACAAGTACCGCGTGGTCGTCCCCGGCACCAGCACCGTCATGGGCGGCGCCTCGCAGGGCACGCCGAAGCTCTGACGCCGACGGGTACGCGGCGGCGCCGTCGCGTACCCCCGGCGTCCCGCGAGCCCTCGTCGCCGACCGGCGGCGGGGGCTCGCCCCGTCCCGGCGCGGTTCAGCCGGCGATCTCCGCCTTCGCGGCCAGGACCCGGCCGACCGCCTCGTCCACGCGGTCGGCGAACTCCGGGTCGGCCTCGGCACGCTCCACGAGGGCGTCCGCCATCTCCGGGACCACCGTCGGGTCGGCGGAGGCCAGCACGAGGTCGACACCCGCCGCCACGGCGTCCACGGCCCGCTCGCCGGGGGAGCGGTCGCCCACGGCCGCCGCAGCGGACACGTCGTCCGTCATCACGACCCCGTCGAAGCCCAGGTCGTCGCGCAGCAGGCCCACGACCGCCGGGGAGAACGTGGCCTGCTCGTTCGGGTCGATCTTCGTGTACACCGCGTGGGACAGCATGACGAACCGTGCGCCTGCGTCCACGCCCGCACCGAACGCCTCGACCGAGCGCGAGCGCGGCCCCACCGTGTCGTCCACCACGCCCGCCGTGGTGTCCGTGTTCTCGGTGACGTGCCCCAGCCCCGGGAAGTGCTTGATCACGGGCTCCACGCCGGACTCCTGCATCCCCTGGGAGAACGCCGTCGCGCCGTCCACCACGCTGCGCAGCGTGTTGCCGTAGTTCCGCGAGAAGTGCCCGATCGGCGCGTTCGCCGACTGGTTCGCCGCCGGGACGAGGTCCATCACCGGTGCCAGGTTCAGGTCGATGCCGGCGTCCGCGAGCTCCGCGCCCCACGTCGTCGCCTCCGACACGAGCCGCGACCGCTGCCACGTCGCCTGCTCCGTCGCCCGCGGGATCTCCGAGAACCCGGGCCCGCGCAGCACCTGCACGAACCCGCCCTCCTGGTCCGTGGCGACCAGCAGCGGCGTGCCGTCCGGCGCCAGGTCCGTGGCGCTGCGCACCAGGTCCCGCGTGGCGTCCACGCCGCGCTCGCTGCGGCCGTGCAGGAACACGCCGCCCACCTGGTGGTCCACCAGGGCGGTGCGGGTCGCGTCGCTCACCGTGTCGGCGTCCGCCGGGGTGCCGACCACGAGGAGCTGGCCGACCTTCCGCTCCACCGACCAGCCGTCCGGTACGTCCGCGCCGGGTTCCGACGTCCCCGGGGAGGTGTCGCCCGACGGCGTGGCCCCCCGCGCGGCGGTCGACGGGGAGGCGCTCGACGACGGTGACGTGCCGGGCGTCTCGGACGGCGTCGGCGCAGCCGTCGTCCCGGTGGACGACGACGGGGCGGAGCACGCCGCGAGGACCGCGGCCGTCACGGCGAGCAGCGCGAGACGGCGACCCCTCACGAGCCCGACGGCGGTGCCTCGACGGACGCGACGACGGTGGGCGACGACGCCGAGCTCGGCTCGGTGTCCGAGTGCGCGAGCGTCGCCAGGGCGCCGCGCCAGTTCTGTGCCGCCCGGTCCGCGCGCTCCTGCGTCCGGATGTTCTCCTGCCGCACCTCGATCGCCGTGCCCCCCGCGTCCGGCGTCAGGGTGATGCGGATCTCGTGGTAGTTCTCAGGGACGTCGTCCAGGTCGCCCAGCGGCGAGAAGTGCGTGAAGTGCAGCAGCCGCGCCCGCTCCACCGCGATCACCTCACCGGTGTCCGCGAACTGCCGCCCGAAGAAGTGCCCCTCGAACGTGATCGGGCTGCCCGGCTGCAGGTCGGACTCGATGTTCGCGCCCAGCATCCACCGCGCACCTGGGTGCAGCAGCTCCGCCCACACGCGCTCCGGCGGCTGCGCGACGTGCGCCGACGCGGTGGCGGTGAACGTGGTCGGTCCCTCGGCGTGCATGGCGCCCCCTCACGGTCGGTCGTGGTCCGGGCGCACCGTCGCGGCCCGTCGGCACGACCGTAACCCGCCGGGCGGGCGCGGGCCGAATCCGTCCCGCCCGGACCGGCCCGCCCCGGCGTCGTGCGCGGCCCGGGGCGGAGGTCCAGGTCAGGCCACGGCGTCGGCCACCGCCGCGACGAACCCGTCCACGGCCTCCGGCGGCGTCGCCCACGAGCACATCCACCGCGCCTCGACCCGGTCCGCCGACTCGCCCGGCGCCCAGTCGTAGAACCTCGTCCGCTCCCGCAGCCGGTCCGCCGCCGCCCGGGGCAGCGTCGCGAACACCGCGTTCGCCTCCACCGGACGCGACACCCGCACCGGCGCCCCGCCGTCCGGCCCGGCCGCGTCGCTCGCGACGCCCGCCGCCACCAGCCCGTCGCGCAGGCGGGCCGCCATCGCGTTCGCGTGCCCCGCCGTGCGCCACCACAGCGGCGCGTCGGCCGCCGCGGTCCCGCCGTCGACCGCGGCACCCGGCTCGCCCAGCAGCGCGAGGAGCTGCGCCGACACGAACCGCGACTTCGACGCGAGCTGCATCGTCGCCTTGCGCAGGAACGGCACCGCGTCCGCCGCCGCCCGGCGCACCGCCGCGCCGTCGTACCCCGAACCCGGCACCTCCGGCGCGTCGTCCGGGCCGAGGACGACCACGGCCTCGCCCAGCATCCCGCCCGTCTTCGCCGCGCCGAACGACAGCACGTCGACCCCGACGTCCGTCGTCAGGGCCCGCAGCGAGCACCCCAGCGCGACCGCCGCGTTCGCGAGCCGCGACCCGTCGACGTGCGCCGCCATCCCCAGCCCGTGCGCCGTCGCCGTGAGCTCCGCCAGCGCGTCCACGGCGTACACCGTCCCCAGCTCCGTGGACTGCGTCAGCGACAGCACGCCCGGGTGCGCCCGGTGGACGTCGTGACGCTGCCCGGCCCACCGCTCGACGTCCGCCGGCGTGATGCGGCCGTCCACCGACGGGCACGCCAGCACCTTCAGACCGCCCACCCGCTCCGGCGCACCGTTCTCGTCGGTGTTCGCGTGCGCGACGTCGGACGCGACCACACCACCCCACCGCTGCGACACCGCCATCAGCGACACCACGTTCGCGCCCGTCCCGTTCAGCACCCCGAACGCCCGGGACCCCGCGCCGAACACCTCCGCGACGCGCGCCTCCATGCGCTCCGTCCACGGGTCGTCGCCGTACGCCGTCGCGAACCCGTCGTCGGACGCCACCACCGCCGCCAGCACCTCGGGGTGGGTCCCCGCGTAGTTGTCGGACGCGAACGGCGGGAGCGAGGAGATCTGCGGCACCCGCCCAGGGTAAGCGCGCCGGGACGAGCGCTGACTCGCGCCGACGAGCGCTGACTCGCGAGTCAGCGCCGGATCCGCCGAGTCAGCGCAGGTTCCCGCGAGTCAGCGCTGGACCCGGCGACCCTGCCCCCTCTCGGGGAGACGCCGCGCACACATGGTGGATTGGAACGGCGCGGCGGCGCCGGTCGTCCTACTCTCGATGACGGGTGTCGTCACGCCCGCCGTGCCGGACACCTGAGCAGGTGAGCCGGTGAACTGCTGTCGTTCCGGGCGCCCCGTCTCCCGGAGGTCTGGAGCTCGTGTGACAGGGAACGCCACCACCCGGTTCGGCAACGTCTCGCTGCTGTCCGTGCAGAGCCGCCTGCCCGGTGGGGTACGCACGTCCGCCGACGTGCAGGACCGGCTCGCGCCCGCGCTGCGGCGCCTCGGCCTGCCGCGCACGTTGCTCCAGCGCGTCGCCGGGGTGCACGAGCGGCGCGCCTGGGCGCCGGGCGAGGACGTGACGTCCGCGACCGTCGCCGCCGGCGAGGACGCGCTGCGCGTCGCGGGTGTCGACCCCAGCGACGTCGGGCTGCTCATCAACACGTCGGTCACGCGCAAGCACCTGGAGCCGTCCGTCGCCGTGGGGCTGCACCACGGCCTCGGGCTGCCGAGCTCCGCGGTGAACTTCGACGTCGCGAACGCGTGCCTCGGGTTCATCAACGGCATGAGCATCGCCGCGGGCATGATCGAGTCCGGGCAGATCCGCTACGCCGTCATCGTGAACGGGGAGGACGCCGACGACATCCAGGACGTGACCGTCGACCGGCTGCTGCGCGGTGACGCCGGCCGCGACGACTTCATGGCGGAGTTCGCCACCCTCACCCTCGGCTCCGGGGCCGCGGCCGCCGTCCTCGGCCGCGCCGACGAGCACCCCGAGGGGCACCGTGTCCTCGGGGGCGTCACCCGCGCCGCGACCCGGCACCACGCCCTCTGCGTCGGCAGCACCGACGGGATGTTCACCGACGCGCAGGCGCTGCTCGAGGGCGGGCTCGAGCTCGTCGTCGACGCCTGGAAGGACGCCGTCGCCGAGTGGGACTGGGGCACGATGGACCGGTACGTCACCCACCAGGTGTCCAAGGTGCACACCCGTGCCATCACCGAGGCGGTCGGGCTGGACCGCGCCAAGGTCCCCACCACGTTCCCCACCCTGGGCAACGTCGGGCCCGCGTCCGTCCCGATCACGCTCGCCCACGAGCAGGAGTCCCTGCGGACGGGCGACCGCGTCCTGCTCATGGGCGTCGGCTCCGGCATCAACACGGCGATGATGGAGCTGGCCTGGTGACGACCCGTACCGCGAGCCCGGTCCCGCCCGGGCTCCCGGGCCTCGACGTGCGCTTCAGCCACGTCCTGACCGTCCCCGCGGCCCGTCGAGCGTCTCTGAAAGTCCGGCACGGGGCCCCGGATCCGGACGTTCAGAGACGCTCGACGGTCGAGGACGGCGACGACGTCGAGTGGCACCACCTCGACAACGGGCCCGTCCTCGCCGCGCACGGCATCACGCCCGTCGGCACCGTCCTGGCCGTGCACGGCAACCCCACCTGGTCGTACCTGTGGCGGGACGTCGTGGCGCTCGCCACGGACCGCGCCCTCGAGGCCGCGGCCGCCACCGGGGAACACCCCGGAGCCGTCCCCGGCGCGTGGCGCGTCGTCGCCGTCGACCAGCTCGACATGGGCCTGTCCGCCCGCACCGGCCGGCGCCGCACCCTCGCCGACCGCGTCGGCGACCTCGGCGCCTTCACCGACGCCCTCGGCCTCGACGGCCCCGTCGTCACCCTCGGCCACGACTGGGGCGGCGTCGTCTCCCTCGGCTGGGCCGTCGACCACCCCGAGCAGCTCGCCGGCGTCGCACTCCTCAACACCGCCGTGCACCAGCCCGACGGCGTCCCGATCCCCGCGCCGTTGCGCCTCGCGCTCGCCCGCGGCGTGCACCGCCTCGGCACCTCCACGACCCGCGCGTTCCTGGAGACCACCCTCGCGCTCGCCCGGCCCCGGCTGCCCCACGACGTCGCCGACGCCTACCGGCTGCCCTACCGCACCGCCGCCGACCGCGCCGGGATCGAGCAGTTCGTCGCCGACATCCCCGCCACGGCCGACCACCCCAGCCGCACCGAGCTCGACCGTGTCGCGGCGGGCGTCGCCCGCCTCACCGTGCCCGCCCTGATGCTGTGGGGCCCGCACGACCCGATCTTCTCCGACCGGTACCTCGACGACCTCGTGCACCGCCTCCCGCACGCCCGCGTCCACCGCTTCGCGGGCGCCGGGCACCTCGTCGCGGAGGACGTCGACGTCGCGGGGCCCGTCCTCGACTGGTTGGGGACGGCCGTGGGCCCCGGCGCCGTGGTCGGGTCGCCGGCCAGCCCGGGCGTCGCGCGCGCGGACGCGTTCACGGGCCCCGGGGGGCCCTCCACCTCGGGACTGACGTCCGCGCCTGCGACGTCCGACCCGGCCGGCTCGGATGCGGCCGTCGCCTCGGGCCTCGGCCTCGGCGCGGCGGGCGACGACCTCACCTCGGGTACGGCGGGACCGGGCGACGAGAGCACGTCCGCGGTCGTCGACGGCGCCGATCCGGCTGGGTTCCGGCCGATGTGGGCCGGGCTGGACGAGCGCGCCGCGTCGTCGACGGCGGGGGAGCCCGCCGTGCTGGACCAGTCCGGGTCGGGACCGGCGAGCGTGAGCTGGCGGGCGCTGGACCGGCAGGTGCGGCGCATCGCCGCGGGGCTGCACGGCATCGGGGTGCGGCGCGGCGACCGCGTGTCGCTGCTCGTGCAGCCCGGGCCGACCCTCACCGCGCTCGTCTACGCGTGCCTGCGGATCGGGGCCGTGGTCGTCGTCGCCGACGCCGGTCTCGGCGTGAAGGGCCTGACGCGCGCCCAGCGGGGCGCGTGGCCCGGCTACCTGGTCGGGCAGACGAAGGCGCTCGCGGCGGCGCGGGCGTTCGGCTGGCCGGGTGTGCGGATCTCCGCCGACCCGCTCGACCCGGTGGTGCGGCGCGCGCTCGGGGTGGACCACGAGCTGGTCGACGTCGCCCGCGCCGGGGACGTGCTGGACCTGCCGCCGGAACCCGGTCCTGACGACGAGGCGGCCGTGCTGTTCACGTCCGGGTCGACCGGTCCGGCGAAGGGCGTCGTGTACACGCACGCCCGGCTCGCGGCCCTGCGGGACGCCCTCGCGCGACACTTCGACGTCGGCCCCGACACGGGCCTGGTGACGGGGTTCGCGCCCTTCGCGCTGCTCGGCCCCGCGCTCGGCACCCGCTCGGTGACCCCCGACATGGACGTGTCCGCACCGCGCACCCTCACGGCGCGGGCCGTCGCGGACGCCGTGACGGCGTCGGACGCGCGCATCGTGTTCCTGTCCCCGGCGGCGATCCTGAACGTGGTCGACACCGCGGGCGGGCTCGACGCCGACGACCGCGACGCCCTCGGCCGCGTCGAGACGTTCCTGTCCACCGGGGCGCCCATCAGCGAGGCCCTGCTGACGTCCGCGCAGCAGCTCATGCCCGGGGCGACGCCGCACACGCCGTACGGGATGACGGAGTGCCTGCTCGTCACCGACGTCACGCTCGACGGGGTGCGCGCCGCCGCGGCGGCACCCGACGCCGGGGTGTGCGTCGGCCGCCCCGTCGGCGGGGGGCGGGTGCTCGTCAGCGCGCTCGACGACTCCGGCGCCGCCGTCGGCACGCCGTCGGACATCCCCGGCGTGCTGGGGGAGGTGCTGGTCAGCGCGCCGCACCTCAAGGAGCGGTACGACCGGCTGTGGCTCACGGACGTCGCCGCCGAGCGGGACACCCCGCCGGGACACTGGCACCGCACCGGCGACGTCGGGCACCTCGACGCCGACGGCCGCCTGTGGATCGAGGGACGGCTCGCGCACGTCCTGGTGACGGCCGACGGTCCGCTCGCCCCCGTGGGTCCCGAGCAGGGCGTGGAGCGGGCCGAGGGCGTGCGTCGCGCCGCGGTCGTCGGGGTCGGCCCCGCGGGGGTGCAGCAGGCGGTCGCCGTCGTCGAGACGGTCCCGCCTGCACGACGTCCGGGGCTCGCGCCCGACGACGTCGCCGCGGACGTGCGCGCGTCGTCGCCCGTGCCGCTCGCCGCCGTCCTCGTGCTGCCGCAGATGCCGACCGACGTGCGCCACAACTCCAAGATCGACCGCGCGAGGCTCGCCGCGTGGGCGTCCGGCGTGCTCGCCGGGGGCGGGGTGGGCGAGCCGTGACGGTGCTGGTCACCGGCGCGTCCGGGCTGCTCGGCGGGTCCGTCGCCCGCGTCCTCGCCGAGCGCGGCGACACCGTGCGCACGTTCCAGCGCCGCACCTCCGGGGTGGCCGGCGTCGAGGACGCGGCCGGATCCCTCTCCGATCCCGCGGCCGTGGCCGCCGCGCTCGACGGCGTCACCGCCGTCGTGCACCTCGCCGCGAAGGTGTCGCTCGCGGGCGACCCGGCGGAGTTTGAGGCCGTCAACGTCGAGGGCACCCGCCGGCTGCTCGACGCGGCCGACCGGGCCGGGGTGACGCGGTTCGTGCAGGTGTCGTCGCCGTCGGTCGCGCACGCCGGGTCGTCGCTCGTCGGTGCGGGCGCGGAGGCCGCCGACCCGGCCCGCGCCCGCGGCGAGTACGCGCGCACCAAGGCCGCGTCCGAGCTGCTGGCGCTGTCGCGGGACCGCGGCCCCGCAGCCGTCGGGCGGCGAGCTTCTCTGAAAGTCCCGCATCAGCCCTCCGAGCCGGACTTTCAGAGACGCTCGACGGGGGACGGGTTCAGCGTCGTCGCCGTCCGACCGCACATCGTGTGGGGGCCGGGGGACACCCAGCTCGTCGAACGGGTGCTCGACCGCGCCGCGTCGGGCCGGCTCCCGCTGCTCGGCCACGGCGCCGCCCTCATCGACACGACCTACCTGGACAACGCCGCCGACGGGATCGTCGCCGCCCTCGACCGCGCCGAGGCCGTCCACGGCCGCGCGTACGTCCTCACCAACGGCGAGCCGCGCACCGTCGCCGACCTGCTCGCCGGCATCTGCCGCGCCGGCGGCGTCGAACCGCCGCGGTGGCGCGTGCCCGCCGGGATCGCCCGCGGCGCCGGCGGGCTCGTCGAGAGGCTGTGGCAGGTGCGGCCCGGCACCGACGAGCCGCCCATGACCCGGTTCCTCGCCGAACAGCTCTCCACCGCCCACTGGTTCGACCAGCGCGCCACCCACGCCGACCTGCACTGGCGGCCCGCCGTCAGCATCGACGAGGGGTTCCGGCGGCTCGCCGCGCACTACGGCGGCACCGCCCGCTGACCGCCCTCCCGCCGACCGGGCGGCCCATCCGCCGCCGTCCGGAAAGCACGTGCACGGTGCACCGCCCCCGAGCCACACTCGACCGATGACGCTGATCCTGCGCCCGCCCACCGTCGCCGACGAGCCCGTACTCCGGCGCCTCCACGCCGAGCTCGCCACCGAGGACTTCCCGTTCCTCCTCGCCGACGGCCCGTGGGACGAGATGCTCGCGACCTGGGGGCGCGAGGCCGCGGGCGTCGACCTGCCGCCCGGGCGGGTCCGCGCGGACTTCCTCGTCGCCGATGTCGACGGGGTCCCGGTGGGGCGCGTGTCGATCCGGTACGAGCTGAACGAGTTCCTGCGGGAGGTCGGCGGGCACGTCGGCTACGCCGTCGGCCGGGAGCACCGCGGCCGCGGGCACGCCCGCGAGGTGCTCCGGCAGTCCGTGGAGCGCCTCGCCGGGTCGGGCGTCGACCGCGTCCTGGTCACGTGCGACGACGACAACCTCGCCTCCGCCGCCGTCATCGAGGCGTGCGGCGGCGTGCTGGAGGACCACCGCCGCACCGACGACGGCATCCTGCGGCGCCGGTACTGGATCGACGCCACCCGGTCCTGACCGGACCCGCGTGCCCGACGCCCCCCGGGGCTCGGCCACCGCCCGGCCCCCGGGGACGACCGGCGGCGCGGGTCAGAGAGCCAGGTCCACCCACACCAGCCGGTGGTCGCTCGACGGGAACGGGTACACGCCCGTCAGGCGGGACAGGGGGTCCGCGAGCGTCGGCCAGAACACGCCCGCGTCACGCACCCGTAGGTCCCGGGACGGCAGCACGTAGTCGGCGCGCAGGTTGCCGGGGGCGCCGTCCGCGAAGTCCGCCGTGTCGAGCGCCGGGTCCCCGGTGTGCGTCAGGTTCGCGCCGCCCTGCAGCACGGCCGCCTCCACCGCGCCCTGCGACGTCGGCATCGGGTCCGTCACCCGACGGTTCCCCAGGAGCTGGTCGATCGCCCCGTCGAACGAGTCGCCGTCGTGCGGGTCCGCGTTCTGGTCCCCGACGACGACGAAGCTCGCACCGCGCGGCAGCCCGCCCCGCCGACCTGCGTCGTCGTACACGTACCGCGCCGTCGCCCCGCCCGTCGCGTAGTCGGCCCAGAACCGGATCTCGTCGTGGTTGCGGCGCCCGTTGCGGTCCTCCGGACCGTCGAACGTCGGCGGCGTCGGGTGCGACGCCAGCACGTGCACCGTCTCGCGGCCCACCCGCACCGGCACGTCCCAGTGCGACTTGCTGGACAGCCGCACGACCTCCAGCTCCTCCGGGGAGAACCAGTCCGCCGGCGCGTCCGTCGACGGGTCGTCCGGCAGCGCAGCCCCCGGCACGTCCTTCCACAGGAAGTGCTGGAACGTGCGCACCTTGCGCGTGTCGATCGGGTACCGCGACAGCACCACCATCCCGTACTGCCCCTCGAACAGGCCGAACCCGAACGCGTCGTCACCCCCGCCGACCGTCCCGTCGTTGTTCAGGTCGAACCCGCTCGCCACCCCCGTGTTCGACGGCGCCGAGTACGCATACGGGTAGCGCACCGGGTCCGCGCCGCCCTGCGACACCTCCAGGTAGTTCTCCCGGAACAGGTCCACCGCCCGGCCCTCGGCGTCGAAGTCGAACTCGTTGAGCAGCACCACGTCCGGTGCCGCCCGCTGGATCACCTCCGCCACCGTGCGCGCCTGCGCGTCGTCGGGCGACGACAGGTCCGCGACCAGACCGCCCTCCGTCGCGCGGTTCAGGGACAGGTTGTACGTCGCGACCCGCAGCGCACGGTCCGCGCCGTGGCCGTGCGGGTCGCGTCCCGGGGCGTCGCCGCGGCCGTGGGCGCTCGCGGCCAGGGGGACGAACGTGCTGGACAGGGCCACGGCCAGGCGCCGTGGCAGCGGTGAGGAGGCGTCGTCGCGTCATCCCGCCACGCTAGGCGCCGGGCGTGACGGCGGCATCAACGGGCGGTGAACTCCCGTGACGATGCTCCCGCCAGGACCGCGCCGGGCGCCCCGTCCGTCCCCGGCGGGCGGGGACGGACGGGGCGCCCGCGCTCGGGCCGTCAGTGGTGGTGGTGGTGCCCGTGCCCCTTCAGGGAGTACCGGACGAGCTGGCCGTCCGGCGGCGTGTCCTCACCCGGCAGGACGTTCACCGTGGCGAGCAGCCCCGAGCGGGACAGCTCGAGGTCGCCCGGCAGCGGCACCGACACGAGCGTCATCCGGTGGTGGTGACCCACCATCGTGATCTCGCCGCCGAACATCTGCGCGACGTACACCATGCCGTGCCCGTCCACCGCGAGGCCCGTGGGGGACAGCAGCCCGGTCGCGACCGTGCTGACCTTCCCCGACGACGGCGACACCGTCACGACCGACCCGCGCGCACCCAGCGAGGCGTCCTCCGGACCGCCCGGCAGCAGCGACACGAAGAGCTGACCGCGCGGGCCGACCTCCACGTCCGTCGGCACCGGCTCGAACCAGTACTCGTAGCCGTCGACGCAGGTCGGCAGGCCCTGCGCCTCCGCGACCTCCGCGGTCACCGTCACCGGCTGCGGGGGGAGCACCGCCACCGTGCGGACCGTGCCGCGCGCGTCCACCGACACGATGGTGTTGCCGCCGGCGTCCGCGACGTAGGTCGTGCTGCCGTGCGACACCGACGCGTACGGGTGCGAGTCCACCAGGCCCGTGTACGCCGCCGGGAAGTCGGGCGGGAACAGGTCCGCGCACGACGCCGGCAGGTCACGGAACCCGTACGTCGTCGCGCCGTCGGGGTTCTTCGTCGCCTCGAAGCCGCCGAGGTCGGCGACCGTGCGGGCGGTCCCGCGCGGTGTGCCCTTCGGCGACACCGCGATCTTCTTGAGCACCGTCTGCTCGCCCGTCTCGGCGAACGTGACCGTGCCGCCGCGGTAGCTGACGGCACCCACCTCGGCGCCGTCCGAGGCGTGCACCACCGAGGTGGACCCGTCCTTGCCGACCGCCGTGAGCAGCCCGGCGAAGTTCTGGCTGAGGAACGTGGTGCCGTGCGGGCCCGCCGCCAGGCTCAGCGGGGACACGAGACCGGATGCGAGGGTCCGCGACGGCGGAGGGGACGGGTCCTTCGACCCGTGGGCGACCGCCGGGGCGGCGGCGAGGACGAGCGCGGCCGTCGTGGCCGCGAGCAAGGACAGGGGACGTCTCATGGAGCACTCCAGGCAGGTGCAGGAGGAGATCGGGGTGCGGCCGATGGCGGCGCGGTGGCGCTCGACGCTGACGCGGGTGCGCGGGACGGCCCGGGGGCCGGGGCGGGTGCCGGTCGACGATGACGCGGCACAGTCGAGTGTCAGCCCGACCCCGGTGATTCACCAGCGGTCGCCCGGGTGAATCCCGGGACACTTGTCGGTGCCCCGGGGCACGATGGCAGGACCGACCTGGAGGACGTCATGAGCGCACCGCACGACAGCCCCACCCGGACCTACCCGCAGGGCGTGCCCTGCTGGATCGACCTCGAGGTGGACGACGTCGACGCCGCCCTCGCGTTCTACGGTGCGCTGTGCGGGTGGCGGTTCACCGAGAAGCTGCCGCCGGGCGCACCCGGACGGTACGTCGTCGCGTCGCAGGACGGCACCGACGCGACCGCGATCGCGGCGATCGCCTCGCCGTCCACGTCCGGTGCGCCCCGTTCCACGTGGAACACGTACCTCGCGGTCGACGACGCCGCCGCGTCGGCGGCCCGGGTCCTCGGGTTGGGCGGGACCCTCGACGGCGTCGTCGAGGTGGTCGGCCCTCCGGAGGAGCCCGCAGGCCACCTGGTCCGGTTCCGCGACCCGCAGGGCGTGCCGTCCCGGCTGTGGCAGGCGGGCACCCGGATCGGCGCGCAGCGCGTCAACGAGCCCGGCACCTGGAACTTCAGCAACCTGCTCACCGACGACCAGGACGCGGCGCTGGCCTTCTACGGGCCGCTGCTGGGCTGGACGGTCGGCGAGCTCGGGTACGGGATGGTGCGCGTCGAGGGGTACGGCGCGCACCTCGCGGCGACCGTCGACCCGGGCATCCTCGAACGGCAGGAGCACGTGCCGGCCGGTTTCGCGGACGTCGTCGCGGGTATCGGGCCGGCCGAGGGGACGCCCCGCTGGGTCGTCGTGCTCGCCGTCGCCGACCGGGACGCCGCCGCGGCGACCGCCATCGAGGCCGGAGCCACGCTGCTCACCACCGAAGACACCGAGTGGACCAAGGAGGCCACGATCCGGGACCCGTTCGGTGCGGAGCTGGTGCTGTCCCAGTTCGACCCGCCCGAGGAGTACCTCGCCGCGGAGGCGGCAGCGCTGGGCTGACCGCCGCCGCGAGGCAGGGGCCCGACGTCCGGGCTGCTCGCGTGGCGTCAGGCGCGCCGCGCCTGCACGAACACCACCTCGTCGCCGAGCAGCGGCATCCGCCCGACGGCGCGGGAGCCCGTCAGGCCCGCACCGGTCAGCAGCCGCTCGATCCCGCCGTCGGCGTTGTCGGCGTCGTGGGTGCGGCTGCCCGGGCCGTGGCCCGGCTGGCGTCGGCCCGGGCGGTGCCGGTGCGCGCCCTCGTCGTGCGAGGGGTGGTCGCGCGGCCCGTCGTGCGGGGCGTCGTCGTGCCCGTGGCGATGAACCGACCCGTGGTCGCCCGCGAAGTCGGCGATCGTCACCGTGCCTCCCGGCCGCAGCACGCGGGCGATCTCCGCCGCGAGCAGCACCTTCTCCGGCAGCGGCACGTGGTGCAGCGCCAAGGACGACACGACGTGGTCCTGGCTCCCGTCCGGCACGGGCAGCCGGTGGGCGAACCCGCGCACCAGCGTCACCTCCGCCGGGCGGCGCCGGAGCTTGCGCGCGGCGCGGCGCAGCGAGTCGGCGTCCGGGTCCAGGCCCGTCACGACCGCGTCGGGGGCCGTGCGCACGATCTCACGCGTGAGGTTCCCGGTGCCGCAGCCCACGTCGAGCACGTGCTCACCGGGCCTGACCCCGGCCACCTCTGCCGTGCGGCGGTACAAGCGACCGAGCCCCCGGAAGCGAGCCACGACGTCGTACCAGGGCATCAGCCACCCCCGGGACATGCCCGGCAGGAACGTGTGGTCCGACTCGTCCGGGCGGACGTCGTCGAGCAGGGTCACGGGCACGAGCAGCCTCCACAGGGACGAAGTCCTCCCATGGTGCCCGCACCGTCCGCCATCGTGACAACGGGCTTGCCGGACCGGCAAACGTGCGCGCCTCCACCGATCGGCCCTCCGGTCGCCGGGTCTCCGGTCGCCGCAGCGCGCGAGCGCCGGGCGCTCGGCCGCCGCCGGCCCCCCCGGATCGTCCACGGCCACGTCACCGTCGATGCCGAGATCGTCCGAACGACGGTCGAGCACGATCTGGACGGGTCCACTGCTGCACCCCGGTGCATCGGTCGCGCCCCGTGAGCTTCCTTACGATGGCGTGATGCCTGTGGATGGAGCCCGCCCGCCCAGCACCGCCTATCTCGACCACCTCGCCGCCGAGGCCGAGCTGCGCCGCCGGGCCGCCGTCGTCGAGCCCGGCCCCCGGTCGCCCGACGACGCGACGCCCGGCGGGGCTCCCGCCGTGCTCGCCGGGGTGGTCGACGCCGCAGCGTCCGCGCTGGAACCGGAGCTCGCCGCCGTCGTCCGCACGCTGCACGCCCACCCGGAGACGGCGTTCGAGGAGCACGACAGCGCGCGCACGCTGGTCGCCCTGCTCGCCCGGCACGGCATCGCGGCCGAGACGGGGACCGGTGGGGTCGCGACGGCGTTCCGCGCGACGCTCGGGCCGGGCGGCGGCCCGACGATCGCGATCTGCGCCGAGTACGACGCCCTGCCGGAGATCGGCCACGCGTGCGGCCACAACGTCATCGCGGCGGCGGGCGTCGGCGCGTTCCTCGCGCTCCAGGACGTCCTGCAGGCCACGGACGCCCCCGCCGGCCGGGTCGTGCTGCTCGGCACCCCCGCCGAGGAGGGTCACACCGGCAAGGAGGTCCTCGCCCGCGCCGGGGCGTTCGACGACGTCGACGCCGCGATCATGGTGCACCCGTACGGCGCGGACGTCGCCGACCAGGTGTGGCTCGGCCGCCGGCTGCTCACGTGGACGTTCACCGGTCGCAGCGCGCACGCCTCCGCGCAGCCCTTCATGGGCCGCAACGCGCTCGACGCGGCGAACCTCGCGTACACCGGCGTCGGGCTGCTGCGCCAGCAGCTGCCGCCGTCCGACCGGGTGCACGCCATCATCACCGACGGCGGCACCCGCCCCAGCGTCATCACCGAGCGGGCCGGCGTGCGGCTGTACGCCCGCTCGAAGTACCCGGACACGCTGCGGGACCTGTCGCGACGCCTCGACGACGTCGCCCGCGGGGCCGCGCTCATGACCGGCACCGACGTGCAGATCGGCTGGGACGACGGCGCTCACCCGTCGCTCCCGGTGCGCACCAACGCCGCGCTCACCGCCCGCTGGGTGGCCGCGCAGCAGCGGCGCGGCCGCGACGTGCTGCCTGCCGGCGTGGTGTCCGAGACCCTGGCGGCCTCCACCGACTTCGGCAACATCAGCTTCCGTGTGCCGGGCATCCACCCGCTCATCCAGGTCGCCGACCCGGCCGTCGCACTGCACACCACCGGCTTCGCCGCCGCCGCCGGGTCCGCCCGCGCGGTCGCCGCCGCCGTCGACGGCGCCGCCGGGCTCGCGCTCACCGCGCTCGACTACCTGTGCGACGACGGGCTCCGCGCCGCCGTCCACGACGAGTTCGCCGCCGCCGGCGGAGCGATCGACGTGCCCTCCTACTTCGACTGACCGGCGCGCCGGCCGCGTCCGTGCGAGCGTGGACGCATGACCGCCGAGAAGCAGCTCCGCCAGGCCGCCCTCGCGCTGCCCGACGTCGTCGAGTCCGAGGGCGCCTTCCGGGTGCACGACGTCGTGTTCGTCTCGGACGTGCCGGGCCTCGGGGTCCAGCTCGCGCTCGACGCCGCGGACGCCGAGACGCTGCTCCGGGAGATCGACGGCGCCGAGGAGTCGCCCGGCGGCGTGGCCGTGGACCTCGACGACCTCGACGGGCAGCAGCTCGACCACTGGGTGCGGCGCGCCTGGCTGGCGTGCGCACCGCCCGAGCTCGTCGAGACGGTGGTCGCGGCGGACTCGGCCGCACCGGGGTCGGTCGGCGACCTGCCGGCTGACATCGGGCGGCCGGCGACCCGGGCGCTCGTGGGCGCCGGGATCACGACGCTCGCGGCGGTCGCGGCACGATCCGACGGCGACCTGCTGGCGCTGCACGGCGTCGGACCGCGGGCCGTGCGCCTGCTGCGCGAGGCGATCGGCTGAACCTCAGGCGCGCAGCGGTGACCCGGCGGCGGTGACGGACACCGCAGGTGCGCGCCCACGTGGCCGAGTTGCCCTGCCCGGCATCCGTCGGGTAGACATCTGCCCAGGTCACGAGCGACCGGCAACACGCCCTCCGCGTGCCGGTCCGGCAACCGCGCCCCTCGCGCACGGTGCCCCAGGAGGAAGACCGGCCCCGCGCCGCCCGGCGCAGGGAAGAGCGAGGTCGACCTCGCCCGGTGCGCCGCGGTGCGTCGTGCGGGACGGCCCTGGACCGGGAGCCCGGCATGTCCTTCACGTTCCGCACCCCGCACGGCACCGTCCACGAGGTCGACGCCGACGACCCGTGCCGCACCGCCCTCAGCTCGCTGGGCGAGCTCGTCTGTCCGGTCCACACGGGGGTGCAGCGGCCACGGTCCCGACGTGTCTGCCGGGCGGAGGTGCGGTCCGTGCGGCTGTGCCAGGTGTGCCTGCGCACCACCGTGCCCCTGCGCAGTTTCAAGGACGCGCAGCGGCACGTCTGCGAGGACTGCCTGCGCCTCGACCGGGAGGTGGCCGTCGCCCGCGGCCTCGACCCGCTGGTCACGACCGTCCAGGGGGAGGGGCTGACGCGTCGCACGACCGCCCACGCGACGCTCGCCCTCGGGGACCTGTGGACGGCCGCGGTGGCGGCCGGTCTGCCGGTGTTCGTCCTCGACGACCACGCGCCCTACTGGGGCGCGGTGCCCACGCGGGACGGGTTCGTCACCGTGGTGCGCGAGCGGACGGTCCGCTTCGCCTGGTTCGACGACTGGCGGCGTCGTCCGTGGGACGCGGCCGAGCACCGGCGTCGGCACCTGGCGTGGGTGCGGGCCGTGCACCCGTCGAGCGACCTCGCCCGCGACCCGGGTGAAATCCGGTGACGGCGGCGGCCGTTCCCCGGCGGACGCGTGACGCGGGCACGCGGATCCGGTACGACATGGGCATGGTGCGCACCTTTCCTCCCGACCCCCGCTTCCCCGACGACGGCGGGGCCGAGCGGGCGGTGTGGGAGGCCCTGGTGGCCGCGCTGCCCGACGGGGCGGCCGTGTTCCACGGTGTCCACCTGCAGGAGGGCTGCCAGGAGTACGAGATCGACGTGCTGGTGGCGTGGCCCGGTGTCGGGGTCGCGGCGATCGAGGTCAAGGGCGGGTACGTCGACCGCGTCGACGGCGCCTGGTGCCAGGGCAGCGGGGACGCGCGGCACCGCATCGACCCGGTCGTGCAGGTGCAGGGCGCGCGCCACGCCCTCCAGGCGCTCCTGCGCGAGCGCGGGGACCTGGCGGCGACGGCCCGCACCGCGCACCTGGTCGCGTTCCCGCACCGGTACGTGCCGTCCACGTGGTCGACCCTCGACCTGCCGCGCGACATGCTCGTCGACCGCGGCGACCTGGAGACGCCCGGTGAGGTGGCCGCCCGGGTCAAGCGTGCGATCGAGCGGCACGGGCAGGGTCATCACTGCCTCGACGACGCCGGGGCGGACGAGCTCGCCGGGTCGCTGGTCGGTGGTCTCCCCGGCCAGTCCGAGCACCTGGCCCGCGCGTTCGAGCACGAGACCCGGCTCGAGCAGATGACCCGCGACCAGTCCCGCGTCCTCGACCTGCTGGGCAAGGCGCCGAGGCTGCGGGTCGTGGGCGGTGCCGGGTCCGGCAAGACGTACCTCGCGCTGGAGCAGGCCCGACGTCGCACCCGGGCCGGGGAGCGGGTGGCGCTGCTGTGCTGCTCGCGCGGCCTGGGGCGGTACTTCGAGCGCATCACCGCGACCTGGCCCGCCCGGGAGCGACCGGCCTGGGTCGGGCTGTTCCACGACCTGCCGCGCGCCTGGGGCGCCACCGGCGGTCGGGACGACGACCCCGACTACTGGGAGCGGGACCTGCCCCTCGAGCTCGGCCGGCTCGCCGGGGAACGCGACCACGCCGACCTGTTCGACACCGTCGTCGTCGACGAGGCGCAGGACTTCGGCGACCTGTGGTGGCCGTCCCTGCTGCGCTGCCTGCGCGACCCCGAGCACGGCGGGCTGCACGTGTTCCTCGACGACGCGCAGCGCGTCTTCCCGCGCGACGGGCAGGCGCCCATCGACCTCGTGCCGGTGACCCTCGACGAGAACCTGCGCTCCACGAAGCAGATCGCCCAGGTCTTCGGGGCGCTGTCGCCCGACGTCGTCAAGCCGCGGGGCCTCGACGGCGCGCCCGTGCGGATCGTGGACGTGCCCGCCGAGCGGGCCGTGGAGGCGGCCGACGACGCCGTCGAGGCGCTCCTCGACGAAGGGTGGGAGCCCGGCCAGGTGGCGCTCCTCGCGACGGGGCGGCGTCACCCGGAGCAGGTGAACGTCGTCGGGACGTCCGGGCACGACGCGTACTGGGACGACTTCTTCGCCGGGACCGACGTGTTCTACGGGCACGTCCTCGGCTTCAAGGGCCTGGAGCGGCAGGTCGTCGTCCTCGCCGTCAACGGGGTGCGGGACGCCGCCCGGGTGCGCGAGATGCTGTACACGGGGCTGTCGCGGGCGCGGACGCTGCTGGTCGTCGTGGGGGACCGGTCGTGGATCGAGGAGGTCGGCGGGGAGGGCGTGCGCCGGCGGCTCGCCAAGGCGGAGGTGTGGACGGCCGTGGGCGCGGGCTGACGGGGCCCGCCGTCACCCGTAGCGGTGCTCCATCCACACGACGACGTCGAACACCCGCAGCGCGGAGACGTCCGGTCCGATGGCGGCCTCGTCGCGCAGCGAGAGCAGGTGGCGGTGCAGCGCCCGGTCGTCGGCGCGGAGCGCGGCGGCGAGCCACGCCCAGAAGGAGCCGGTGGGGGCGACCGCGCCCCGCACGACGGAGTCGTAGACGGGGGCGAGGCGTGGCCGCTTGCGAGCCAGGAGCTTGCCGGCGGTGACCCAGCCGACGCCGTGGAGCCGGGTCAGGGCCGTCCACAGGCGCCAGGCCGGCCAGTCCGGGTGGATGTCGACGGGGTCGACGTCGACGAGGTCGAGGTCGCGGGGGACCGCGGCGAGGAGCTCCGCGAACTCGGCCGCGCGGTCCTCCAGCAGCCAGAGCGCGCTGCGCGGCGGCACCTGCACGGACAGGAGGGTGACGGCGACGAGGTCGTCGGCGGTGAACGTGTCGGCCACGTCGACGGCGTCACCGCCGCCGCGGAACCGTTCGAAGCGGCTCCCGGTCCATCCGGAGCCGTCGGTCACGGTGTCGAAGTAGCACCGGAGGTGGCGGACCGCCTCGTCGCGGCGAGAGCGGCCGAGGATGGCCGGCACGGGGGCGAGGGGGCGTCGGGGGAGGGGCCTCGGGGTGCGGCCGGGTCGTGCGCGGAAGGGCTGCGGAGCGGGGTCGGCGTCGTCACCGGAGTGCATGACGGGACTCTATGAAACCGTTATCCGCCGGGCGGTGGACGAACCGGGTGAACCTCGGGCAGCGCGGGGTGAAAGTCTGCTCAACAGATGCGCGTGTGCAGTTACTGCGCGTAGTGTGGTCGTCATGACGACGCCCTCCCAGGACCGCCCCCGCCTCGACGCCGCCCGCGCCGCGCTCGACGAGGCCGCGACCGCCGCGCCCGGGCACGCCGTCGAACCCCTCGCCCGAGCCCGCGCCCTCCTCGACACCGCCCTCGACGAAGCCATGGCCGAAGCCGTCCTCGACGGCGCCTCCCTGCGCGCCGTCGCCGAGCACGCCGGCATCGCCCCCAACACCGTCCCGCCCCGCCTCGGCCGCACCGCCACCCTCGGCGCCTACGCCACCGACACCGGCCGCGTCACCGCCGACGGCGTCACCCGCGCCCGCTACGACCGCGAACGCGGCACCCCGCCGCCCACCGAACCCCCCGCCGTCGAACCCCTTCGGTTCCGCCGCCGCCACTGACCCGCACGCCGCCACGAAAGGACGCCACCATGGCCGACGCCACCCTCACCCACCTCGTCATGCTCCTCGACCGCTCCGGCTCCATGCAGTCCATCAAGGCCGCCACCCAGGAAGGGTTCGACGCGTTCCTCACCGAGCAGCGCGACACCACCGGCCGCTGCCGCGTCACCCTCGCCCAGTTCGACGACCGCTACGACGAGGTCTACGTCGACCGCGACATCGCCGACGTCCCGCCCCTCGACCTCCAGCCCCGCGGACGCACCGCCCTCCTCGACTCCATCGGCCGCGTCGTCCACACCACCGCCGACCGCATCGCCCGCCTCCCCGAGGACCAGCGCCCCGCCAACGTCGTCGTCGGCATCATGACCGACGGCCACGAGAACGCCTCCACCGAATACACCCACGCCGCCGTCAAGGCCCTCGTCACCGAACGCGAGGAGATCGACGGCTGGACCTTCCTCTACATGGGCGCCAACCAGGACGCCATCGAGGTCGGCGCCTCCGTCGGCATCCCCCAGTCGCGCTCCATGACGTACTCCACCGGGAACGTCCGCGCCGCCTACGCCGCCACCTCCCGCGCCATGACCGACATGCGCGGAGCCGTCGCCGCCGGCGCCGCACCCGCCGCCGCCCGCGACCTCCACGCCGTCTACTCCGACGCCGAACGCACCGCCGCCGCCGGACCCGACGTCCCGGCGCCGCGCACCACCACCAGCTCGGGCGTGCCGCGGGGGCGGGCGCTGCGGCCGGAGGTCGCGCCGCGGGGCCGCGACCCCAGGGTGTGAGAGGTCGAGCGGGCGAGGAGGCTGCCACGGCTGGCGTTTCGTCCGGGTGAAAACGGTCAATGCGTTTTCATGAGTCGGGGTTGGCGTGGCGCAGGACGCCAGCCCTCTCCGGGGGCAACCGGACGATTCGGGCAAGTTCGTCATGACTCCTCGCATGCTTATCCTTTGTTTGCGCATGATGCTCACGTGAAGTGAAACGATCAGGAGGCGTGCGCGAGGCCTAACGAAGGTCCGGATCCATTCATAATCTGCGGAGCGCGGCGGCAAGGAGGGGATCGCGCGCTGCGGCTGATGGAGGATCACGTGAGTTTCGACCTTCCGGTGTCCACGACGGACCTCGGTACGACGACGAGGGACCCGGCGCCCCCCGCGCCACGGTTCCCAGCGGTCTGTGCCGCGCTCGTCGCGCTCCTCGCCGCCGGGGCGTGCCTCGCCGCGTTCCTCTCCGACGGGCGGACGTCAACCGTCGTCTACGGCGCGGTCGGCTACGTGTCCGGGGCGCTGGTCGCCACCGCCCTGTGGAGCGTCCAGCGCGCCGCCGACTCCCGAGCCCGACAGCATCCCGAGTTCCGGCCCCGACCGGTCTGGGGCCAGGTGTCCACGGTCGCGCTGTGGCTCGGTGTGTGCACCGGAATCGGAAGCGCGTTCGCCCTCGCGACAGAGCTGGCCAAGTGGTGAGCCGCACCCGACGCGCGGGCGTGGTCGTCACGGCCGTGCTGCTCGCCCTCGCCGCCGTGCCGGTCGGCACCCTCCCGGCGGGTGCCGCCACCCTGAGCGACGCCGGGGCGGACGCCTTCGCCGAGCTGTCGGCGTGCGTCGCCGGGACCGACCGGCTCGTCGCGTCGATCGTCGTCGACGAGTCTGCCAGCCTGAAGTCGACGGACCCCGCGGACGAACGGGTCGGCGCGGTCGAGGTCGCCGTGGACACGCTCGCCGCGCTCGAGGCCTCCGGAGCCGACGTCGACGTCGAGCTCGCCGTGTTCGGGGAGCAGCACACCCGCCTCGTCGGCTGGGGCTCCCCGTCCGGCGAGCACGGGCAGCGGGTGCGCCAGGCGATCCGCGACGAGCTGCCCTCGCGCAAGGAGGCGCAGCACACCGACTACCGCGAGGCGCTGCACGAGACGCAGGCGTCGATCGCCGCACGCCAGGCGCAGGTCGACGGCGACTCGTGCTCCGCCGTGCTCTGGTTCACCGACGGCAAGCTCGACGTCGGTGCGGACGGTGCCGACCCGGCCGATGAGGACGCCCGCAAGGAGCTCTGCCGGCCCGGCGGGATCGTCGACGGCATCCGCTCCAGCGGCACCACCGTCATCGCGCTAGCCCTGTTCGCCCAGGGCGACGACACGGTGACGCCCCGGAACCGTCACCAGCTGCGCGCCGTCGCCGAGGGCGAGGGGAAGGGCGTGACCTGCGGCACCCTTCCGGTCCCCGACGGTGCGGTCGGTGGCGCCTACTTGCGCGCCGACCAGCCGAGCGCCCTGCGCCGTCTGTTCAGCGGCGCGGGCGCGCTCATGGAGGGCTTCACGCCGAGTGACGGCGGAGCGCTCGCCTGCCCCCTTGACTGCCCCGTCGTCGTCCACGCCGACGCCGCCGTCGGCTCGTTCCGCATCGTCCACGAGGTGGAAGCGGGCGGCGCCCCGATGCGGCTCACCGCACCGGACGGGAGCACCCACGAGCTGACCCGGGGGTCTGGCGGAACCAGCGGCAGCAGCATCTCCACGACGGAGAACGACGGCCTGTTCGTCACCGACGTGACGCCCGGTCCGGCTGGGGCCGGCGACTGGCTGCTTGACGGGGACTCCGGGACCGTCGTCGACCTCTACCACCGGTGGGGCGCGAGCGTCGAGGTCGTGTCCATCGAGGACGCCGACGGGCTGGTCATCGGTGAGGAGAACACGCTCGCCCTGACCGTCCACAGCCTCGACGGGACGGTCGCGCCGCCGTCGCTGTTCGCCGACCCCGTCGGCCTGACGGTGACCGTCGACGGCGAGACCGTCCCCGCGACGCCCCAGGACGACGGCACCTACACGGTGCCCGTCATTGTGCCGGCGGACTCGGTGCCCGCGGAGGTCGAGGTCGCCGTCACGGCGGTCGCGGTCAGCGCCCCCCATCGCGTCCCGCTCGGCCCCGTCGTGGCCGTCGTCGGCGTCCCGACCGTCCTGCCGGCGACCTACCCGACCATCACCCCGACGCGGCTCGACCTGCCCCGTATGCCCGCGGACGAACCGACCACGGCAGCGTTCGACCTGTCCGGGCCTGCCGACGGCGAGACAAGCGCGTGCTTCGGCAGTGCGGCGATCGACGGCCCGGTGCAGGCGGGCCGGATCGACCTCGGCGTCGACGACGGCGCCGCGCCCGGCGGGTGCGTCGTGATCCCTGCGGGCGCCACGGTGTCCGTCCCGGTAACCGTCACCGCCGAGAGCGTGGCCGACGGGTCCTTGTCAGGGACGCTGCCGGTGACGGTGACCGGCGCGAACGGCGGTGAGGAGATCACGCTCGAGGTCCCGGTGTCCGGTTCGATGTTCCGGCCCGTCGACGAGGGGAAGCGCTGGCTGATCCTCATCGCGCTGTTGGTCGGCGCGGTCGGGCTGGCGTGGGCCACCGCAGAGACCGGTCGGCGCCTGGCCGACCGCTACCGGCTCGGCGACGACCTGCGCTACGCGCGGGTCCAAGTCCGGATCGACGCGGGTGGCGTGCGCCGTCGTGACGGCGACCTCCTGATCACCCCCGACGACTTCCGACGTGCCGGGGTCCCGGCAGTCACCTCGCGCTTCGAGGTGGCGGGGCTGGTGTTCGACCGGACGGCGCCGATCGTCCCGCTCCTGCCGATGCAGGGCCGCGTCCGAGCTCACGGCCAGTTGGTGCTGACCGGTGTGGGTACCCCGAGCCACGTCCTGGACGAGAAGGGGAGTGCCGCGCCGGTGCGGTTTCCCGGCACGGGTCACCTGTACCTCCTGCTGCAGCCCCCGGCCGAGCGAACCCCGGAGACCTCGGACGGCCTCGACGCCGACCTGGTCCTGCTGGTGCCCGCACGTCACGGCAGCGTCGGCGGGCCGATCGCCCGGTGGACCGCGGACCTGACGTCGTACACGCAGTGGCCGGAGATCGTCGAGGCCGCCCGTGCTGCGTTCGCCGCCCGGGAACGCGGGAGCGCCCCAGCCGGCCGCAGCCCCCGCCCCGGCCGCCTGCGCCGCGCGGACCGCCGGCCGTCGTCCGCGTCCGAGGCGCCCGCCACCACCGCGACGACGGACCCGGCGGTCCCCGACCTGGTGACCGGTGCACGCCCGGCCGACACAGGCCCTCCGTCCTTCGGCGACGGTCCGCCCTCCTTCGGCGACGGCTCCCCGTCGTCGCCGTCGCGTCGCGGGCGCACCCGCCCCACGTCCTGGGACGATCCGCCGTCCCGGGACCGTCGGGACCCGCCGCCCGCCTCCCAGCCCTCCACGCCGACGTCGTCCGACGACGGTCCGCCGCCCGCCTTCGGCTGACGGCACCCGGGCGACCTCGCCCACCGCACTTCACCCCTCCCACGAAAGGGCCAGCCCGTGCTGCGACCGTTCCTCCTCGTCGGCGTCGGCGGCTCCGGCGGCAAGACGCTGCGCGTGATCCGCGAAGACCTCCAGCGTCGGCTCGCCCAGGCCGGATGGACCGGCGACCTGCCGCAGGCGTGGCAGTTCGTGCACGTGGACGTGCCCACGCACGCCGACGGCAACGACCGCGACCTGCCCGCGCAGCTCCCCGCACGGGACTACAAGGGCCTGGTGTCGACCGGGCTGGACTACCGGACCATCGACTCCGCGCTGCTCCAGACCCCGGGGGAACGGCTGCGCGACGCCGTCGCCACGTGGCGCCCGGACCCGAACAAGGTCAACGTGCCCGCCTCGAAGGGCGCCGGGCAGTACCGCACCCTGGGCCGCATCATCGCCGTCGCCGGGCTCGACCGGATCAGCGACGCCCTCAACGGCGCCCGCCGTGCCCTGACCGGAGCCGAGGTCGCAGGCGAGCTCGCCGACGTGTCCCGCCTGCTCGGCGGGACGACGTCGTCCGTCGCCGCGGACCCCACCGTCATCGTCGTCTCCTCCATCGCGGGCGGGTCCGGCGCCGGTGCCGTCATCGACGTCTGCGACGCGATCCGCTCCTTCGCGGACAAGTGGGCCGACGAGTCCGTCGGTTTCCTCTACGCCCCCGACGTGTTCGACTACCTGCCCGACGAGGCCCGCCGCGGCGTACGCCCGAACTCGCTGGCCACGCTCGCCGAACTCCTCAACGGCTACTGGAACTCCCTCGGCCCGTCCGAGGCGACCACCGAGCTGTTCGCCCGCTACGGCGTCACCCTCGGTGGGTCCGACCGCCGCAGCGGCCCCCGCTACCCGTTCCTCGTCGGCGCCCGGAACTCCAGCGTCACCTACCGCACCCAGAACGACATCTACCGCGCCATGGGCCGCTCCATCGCCTCCTGGGTGGCGTCCGCCGCGCTCCAGGACAGCTTCACCGCGTTCCTCCAGGGCAACTGGGCGTCCGCCGCGTCGTCCATGCCGGACAAGCTGCCCCTGCACAGCGCCGGCACGGAGACGCCGTTCTCCGCCATCGGCTCCGCGCGCGTCGGCCTCGGCCGCGACCGGTTCGCCGACTACGCCTCCGAGCACCTCGCCCGCACCGTCGTCGAGCGCATCACCCGCGAGCACGAGAAGCGGCGCGCCCACGACGACGACCGCACCGAGAAGCAGCTCGTCCGCGACCTCGCCGAAGAGGTGCTGCCCGGGTTCCTCAGCCGGGCCGCCCTCGACGAACGGGGCGAGGACCGCAACGACATCGTCGACGCCCTGCGCCCCGAGACGCTGAAGGAGGACGGCCTGGCGCTCGCGGCACAGATCACCCAGCGGATCCGCGGGGAGATGTCCCCCAAGGGCGAGAAGCCCGAGTGGGTGCGCGACCAGGTCATCGGTACGGTGAGCGACCGCTCCACCGAGTACCTCGATGCGGCCACCGCGGCCCGCCACGCCCGCGGGCGCGAGTGGGTCACCACCGTCCAGGACCGCCTCGGCACCGTGACCGCGCAGCAGGTCGCGCTCAGCGGCGCCGCCGTCACCGAGCAGGTGCTGCGCCGCGTCGCCACCGAGCTCGACCTCGTCCGCGACGAGCTCCAGCAGGAGGCCGCGAAGTACCACCGCTGGGCCACCGACGTCGCAACCCCTGTGCGCGAGGCGCTCGCGGACGAGAAGAGCGGTCTCGTCCTGGCGGCGTCCGAGGTGGTCTCGACCGCCGTCAAGGCGGCGGTGCGCTCCCTGTGGCTGCGCGCCGAGGCGGAGCTGCGCGAGATGGCCGTCGAGCTGGTGCCCGACCTGGTGGCCGGCGTCGTCGAACCTCTCGCCACCGCCGTCCGGTACGCCCACGAGAAGCTCGGCCAGGAACGCGACGAGCAGGGCTCGCCCGTGTCGCTGTGGCCCGAGGGCGACGTCATCCCCGTGCGCCTGCGTCCCGCGCCGAACGAGTTCCTCCTCGACGCGCCCGACGACTACCCGGCGATCCTCGCGGACCTGGTGCAGCGCACCACGGGCTCGCAGGACCCGCTCGACGCCCGCCGCGACGCGGAGCTCCAGGTGATGCTCGGCGTCGACGAGATCGACGGCACCGGCCAGCACCTCGTGCGCCGGACGACGTCGTGGGTCCCGAAGGACCACCGGCTCGCCCCGTCCGCCGCGTCGGTCCCCGCCCGCGCCGCGTTCAGCCTCGCCGCGGGCCAGGGCGACCTGCTCGCCCGGGCGGGCCAGTGGCTCACCAAGGAGGGCACGCGCGTCGGCGCCTACATGGCCGAGGGGCTGCGCGACCACCTCGACCCGGCACGCGTCTCGCCCGCCGAGCACGCCGCCCGCCTCCAGCGGTTCGAGAACCAGCTCGGCGCCGCCCTCCAGGCCGCCGAACCCCTCGTCTCCATCAACCCCGGCGTCCTCGTGCAGGTGCACGGGCAGCACTCCGCCCGCCACCTCAACAAGTTCGGCGAGATCCCCCTGCCCGACAAGTCCCCGGGCCGGTCCGTCTTCCGTCGCGTCCTCGAGTCGCGCGACCAGTGGTCCGACGACATCGAGAAGTCCTACACGGACGGCAACGGCGGCTTCATCGACGTCTTCACGCACCTCGGCGCGCCCTACGAGCCAGTCGTGTTCGACTCGCTCATGCGGCCGATCGCCAGCGACTGGGGTGCCAAGAACAAGGCTGCGGACTCCCGCGCCGAGTTCTGGCGCTGGCGCCGCGCCCGCCCGCTGCACGAGTTCCTCCCGCTGTCCCCGGAGGTCCTCGACGCCATGATCCGAGGCTGGTTCGTCGCCGGCACCCTCAAGCACCTCACGCTCGGCGACGGCGCCGCGACCGTCTACGTGCCGGAGGAGACCGGCGTCGGGGGCAAGCACCTCCCGTTCCCCTCGCCGACCCTGCGCAACCTCGCCGTCGACGGCCCGGAAGGCCTCGCCGTCGTCCTGGAGTCGATCGTCCTCGCCCTCGTCGACGTCAACAGCCAGGAGTCGCTCCAGCCGATCCTGCCGTACACCCGCCTCGTCGTCCTCGGCGGTGCCGGCGGCGTCGCCGGCGACGAGGAGGACCTCAGCGTCGAGCTCAAGCGGTGGGTGCTGCACGGCGAGAACCGCCGCCCCGACGCCCCCGCCCCGACAGGCGACGCCGAAGGCCGCAAGAAGCAGGTCCTCGACCGCCTCGACGCGCTGCGCGCCTCCTACGAGGGCCACTTCGCCGAGATCGCCCGCCGCAGCGAAGCCCTGGAGTTCCCGCCCACCTACGACCTGCGCCACCAGATCCTCGCCGCGCTCGGTGACCTCCACCGCGCCGTCGAGGCCCTCGACGCCGCCCCGGCCGGGACGACGGTGTGGGCATGAGCGACCTCACCGTCTTCGTCGTCGGGGACGACGCTCGCGGCAGCGCGCTCCAGGAGACCGTCGCCCGCTGGGCCGACGAAGGGCTCGTCGTGCCGTCGGTGTGGGTCACGCCGTCCGGCGTCCACGTCGGGACCGCCGGACCGCCGCGCGTCGACGCCGAGCTCGTCGCGCAGCGGTCCCGGGCCGAGGACGACCTCTTCCGGATCGTCGGTCGGCGTCACTTGAGCACCGTGCGGATCGTCGTCGCGCAGGTTCTCACCCTCGACGGCCCCTTCGACCCCGCCCTGCTCACCGCCGCCCAGCACGTCGCCGACGCCCTGCAGGACGCCCTGCCGCAGGCCACCGAGGAGGGCGGCCACTCCACCGCGCTCCTGCGCATCAACCTGCTCGCCCCCGTCAGCGGCGCCTCCGGCGTCCCCCGCGAGGCGATCGCCGACGGGTGGGACGTCAACGTCGTCGTCTCCGCGGAGGACCGCCCCGACGTCGACCGGTCCAACGTCTTCGTCCGCTCACCGGGCAACGCCGTCGGGCACGCCGCCACCGCGATGGTGGTGTGCGGCGGCGCACTCGCCGGCGTCGATGCGGGCGTGTTCGAGGTGCTCGCGCCGCCGCAGTCGACCGCGAACGGCCGCGAGGTCGAGGTGGTGCGGGTCCACGTCCGTGCCGTCGTGGGCGAGGACCTCGAGTCCCGGCTGGCCGCCAGGACCCTCCAGGCCGTGGCCGCCGAACCACAGGGTGCCGCCGCCTTCGTGGAGTGGGCGCGCCTCGCCGTCGACCCCGACCGGATCGTCGACGACCTCACCAAGCACCTCGTGCAGGCCGCACCGTGGGGCTCGGCGGGACCGCCGCGGGTCGACCGGGCCGACCGTCGCCGCTCCGGCGTCCTCGAAGGAGTCGCGGAAGCGGCCCGCTTCAACGCGACCACCTTCGGGGCCGTGCCCCGCTGGGTCGTCGGCAAGCGCATCGCCCGCTTCGAGGACAGTGCCACGCACACCGTCGTCGGCGGCGGCGGAGACACCGTGCTGCGGCTGCGCCCCGGCCGACCCGACGCCATCAAGGGCGCCGTCGCCGACTACCTCCAGGACGTCGACGAGCGGGCCCGCCGCGACGAGCTCGAACGCGAGGCGACGTCCGTCGCCGTCCCCGACCCGCGCTCCTGGGGAGAGCTGCGCACCGTGGCGTTCGCCGCGGTCGACGGCGGCGACCTGCCCGCCGACGTCCCCACGCCCCGCTACGCCGGGAAGCGGGAGATCCTCACCGCCGACCGCGTGGTGCCCGACCCGACCGACACGTTCGACGTCGACGGCGACACCATCACCCCGACCGACCCCACCGTCGGCCGCCGCGTCGAGGCGCGCCTCGACGCCGTCGTCGCCCAGTGGGGCACCGCGCTCGACGAGGCCGAGCGCGAGGTCGCGCGCACCCGGCAGGCGCTCGAGGCGACCCAGGCGCCCCCGGACCCCGACAAGTCGACCGACCCCGGCACCGAGGCGTCCGACGACGCCGCGACGGACACGCCCGACGCGCCCACCGAACCGGACGCTGCGCCGAACGGCGGGAAGTCGCGCCCTGCGAAGAAGCGGGGCCGCAAGCCGGAACCCGACGTCGTCGCCGAGATCGCCGCCCGCGGCGCGGCCCTCGCCGCCGCCCGGTCCGAGCACGAGGCCGCCGAACGCGCCCGCGACGGCATCGTGCTCGCGCACGACGCAGCCCGTTGCGAACGCGACCGCTTCCTCGGGTGGCGTGGCACCGCAGAGTCGTCCGTGCTGTGGCGCCTGCTCGACGACGTCGCCGGACGCCGCGACCAGTACGCCGAGCAGCACGCCCGCGCCCGCGAAGGGCTCGGCGTCGACGTCCCGCCCCACGAGGCGCTCGTCGCCGCCCAGGAACGCCTGGTCGCGCGCTGGCGGGTCCTGCTGCTCGCCGGTCTCGTCGTCCTCGCCGTCGCCGTCCTGTGGCTGCGGTTCGACGGGCAGCCGGAACGCGTTCTCGACTGGGTCGGCTGGGTCGGCGGCACGGTGCTCGTCACCCTCCTGCTCGTCGGTGTCGCCAACCACCGCTACTACCAGGCCACCCGCGCCTACGCGTGGGACGTGCAGACCGTCGCCGACCGCCGCCGGCAAGCGTCGGAGGACGTCGTCTACTACGGGCGGGAAGCGGCACGCCTCGGTCAGCTCTACTCCACCCTCGTCGACTGGGCGACCGTCGTCGGCTGGGTCCTGCACCACCCGCGCGGCACCGTCGTCCCCACGGTCAGCACCCTCGACGACGACGCGGTCGACACGTTCCCCGCCGCGTTCGCCGTCGCCCGGACCGCCGACGAGGACGACATCACCCCGGCGACCGTCGTCACCGCCGTCCAGCGACTGCACCCCGTCGGATGGGCGCGCCAGTGCTTCGACGACGCCTACGACGCCCACCAGGCCGCACAGGCACGCGAGGACGAGGGCGGCTTCATCGCCCCCGACCTCGACACCGTCGCCAGCCAGTACGGTCCACGGAGCCTGTTCACCGAGTTCTGGACGTCCGGCGCCGCCGCCGAGGTCCTCACCGCGAAGGCCGTGGCCGAGCTCCGCGAAGCCGTCCACGAAGAGCTCATCAGCCTCCCCACCCGCCAGGTCGGACGCCTCGGCAGCCACGGCGACGGCGACCTCGCACTCGAACCCGACTACTACCGGGCCGCCGCCGGACGGTCCACCGCGTTCGTCGCCGGGAACTTCGTGTCGTCCGCCCGGCAGACCCGCAAGCACTACGTCGAACGATCCGCGGTCTGGCTGCCGCAGGTCGTCGGCGGCCAGGTCGCCCCCGAGGGCGTGGTGCAGCGGCGCTCGACCACCGACGTCGCCGTCCGCGTCGACGTGTCCCGCCGGCTCGACGCCGGAGACCTCCTGCTGTTCGCCCCGGACACGGACACGTCCGACGAGGTGGCCGACGAGGCGCCCGTCGAACCCGTCACCGTGGCGTCCCGCCCGGTCACGGCCGACGCGCCGATCTTCCACTGAACCCGGTGGGCGCCGTCCCCGACGGCGCCCACCGGCACGCCCACCACCGAGGAACACCGTGCCCCGACCCCGCATCGACCCCCGCGCCCCCGGCTTCCCGGTCGGCGTCGGCGGACTCGTCGCCGTCACCCTCCTCGGACTCGTCGGCGGCTGGCCCATCGCGAGCGCCTTCGCGGCGCTGTACGTCGCCGTCAGCGCCGCCTGGGGCATCCTCACTACCCGCACCTGGTGGGGGCCCGTCACCCGCCCCGGTGCCGCCCTGACCAGCGGCGTCGCCGTCGTCGTGCTGCTCGTCGTCGGCACCCTCACCAGCGGTCCGCAGGCCGAGGGGACGCCCGACCCCACCGACGCCCGGTCCACGGCCCCCGCGACCGAACCGACCGAGACGGCGGCGGCCGCACCGTCCGCCACGGCGTCGACGTCCGTCGCTCCCTCCCCGTCCGCACCGCCCCCCACACCGACCCCGACGCCCACGCCCGACACCGTCGACAACGCCGCCGACACCCGCACCGCGCTCGCCGCCGTCGCCACCCTCACCGTCAAGGGACGGGCACCGTCCACCGGCTACGACCGCGACCTGTTCGGCCCCGCCTGGGCCGACGTCGACCTCAACGGCTGCGACACCCGCAACGACGTGCTCCAGCGCGACCTCGTCGACCTCGAGATCCGCCCCGGCACCGGTGGGTGCACCGTCGAGACCGGCACCTTCCACGACCCCTACACCGGCGCCACCCTCGACTTCGCACGCGGCTGGGACACCAGCATCCTCGTGCAGGTCGACCACGTCGTCGCCCTCGCTGACGCCTGGCAGAAGGGCGCCCAGCAGTGGACGCCCACCACCCGCCAGGTCTTCGCCAACGACCCCCTCAACCTCTTCGCCTCCGACGGCGCCGCCAACCAGGCCAAGGGCGCCGGCGACACCGCCACCTGGCTCCCCCCGAACAAGGCGTTCCGCTGCGAGTACGTCGCCCGGCAGGTCGCCGTCAAGACGCTCTACCGGCTGTCCGTCACCGCCGCCGAGCGCGACGCCATGGAACGCGTGCTGACCACCTGCCCCGACGAACCCCTGCCCCGCGGCGGACTCGTCCAGCCCGGCACGCTGCAGCCCGTCGCCGGCGTCACCGCCGACGCCACCGACAGCACCGGTTCGTCCACAGGATCCGACCGTGCGGACGACGCGCCGTCGAGCACGACCGGCGGAGAACCCGGCTGCCCCGTCAAGGGCAACGTCGCCGGCGACGGCGAGCTCATCTACCACGTGCCCGGCGGACAGTTCTACGCCGTCACCAACCCCGAACAGTGCTTCGACACCCCCGCCGACGCCGCCCGCGCCGGGTACCGGGCGTCCAAGCGATGACGGGCGCGGGCCCGGACGAGGCCCGTGACGCCGTCATCCTGCTGTGGATGACTCCGGCGTGTCCAGCCGACCCCCGCTAGTGTGCCGATGCAGGTGCCAGGCGAGAGCGCACCGACCAGCGGACCAGGAGCGGCGATGGAGGATCCACGCACCAACCGAAGCGACTCGGTGCTCCGACGCCACGGCCGCTGGGCTGCACCGCTCGTCGCTGCGCCGCTTCTCTTCCTCGGCGGCTCGGCCGCCCTGTCCGCGATGACACGGCAGGACGTCCTCGGCGCCCGGCAGGCGCTGGCGGTCCTCGGGGTCACCGCCGCAGTGCTCGGCGGCACGATCACGCTGCTCGTCCTCGCGCTCGTCAAGGGCAGCCGCACGTTCCGCGAGCATCGACGCCACCGCCCTGTCGAACGCGGCCGCACGACGGTCGGCGAACAACCTCGCGCGAGCGCAATGGCGCGAGCACAGCCAGGCGCGCCTCGTCGTCAGCAACCACCGCCTGCTGATCCAGGTCGGTGGCCACTGGCTCACCTTCGACTACTCCACCATGACGGCCGTCTTCCCGGAGCCTCAGGACTGGGCACTGGTCTGCCAGTTCGGAGCGTCACAGCCGTTGCTCCTCACCGGCAACCACGCACCGTTCGCCGCCGTGATGACCCTCTTCCAGACGCATGGCGAGCACGCGCTGCGCGAGCACCCAGGCGTGGCGCCGCTGGCGATCTCCCGCTGACGTCCTTCAGCTCGCGGTCGTCCCGCCTGCTCCAGTGGCAGGCGGCGCAGCAGACGGTCCCGTCCATCGTTAGTCGGGACTCATCGGATCTCTTGAACCGCGCACCATCGTTGCTGCCGTGGGCCGCGCCCGCGGGCGGCATCGATCCGGTGCGCTTCCATGGCCGTGGGTCACAACCTCAGCGCGGAGCCGGGGTGACGATTGCGGGATGGAAGTAGTCGAAGAGGGAAGTCTCGATCGGCGCATCGAACCGCAATATCATGCGGACGACCGAGTCTCCCGTCTTGGTCATCACGGTCTGTTCTGCGTTGTGTGATGTTGCTTCGCCAAGAAAGTAGAAGTCGGAGCCTTCTGCGTCGTCCTTCTTCACGAAAACGTAGATCTTGACTTGGTTGGCGACGATCGGGCGAACTTCTCCGCTTGACAGTGTTCGACGACTCCGGGTGTACCAGAGCATTGATGACTGGTCGAGCAGGGTGTCCTCGTATGCCGTGCTTGCCGAGATGTCGTCTGACTTGTGGAGCGTGACGAAGATCGGGCATGCGGGTATCGGTCCGGTTGACACGTCGACCTTGTACCCGTAGACCGTCGAGGCCCACTTGCGAGGCCAGCAGAGCAGGCGGAGCGCCTCCTTGCGTGAGTACTGGCGGCCGGGAGAGAAGGGTTGGGAATGGTCGAGACTTTTCTTGGTGATGGAGAGGCCTGTCTCTATCAGATCGTCGACCGCAGCCGAAAAGGCCGAGGATGACTGATAGGCCGCCGCGACGGCGGGGTTGAGGGCCAGGGCGTGATCGCCTTCGCGCTGAACTATTCCTCTTTCGTAGCGCTTCTTGTCGGCTTCGGTGAAGCCCTCGAGGGTGAGTGTGTCGATGGTGCTGTCGATGTGCGCTTCGCTTGCGGGCAGGTCTTGCCGATCAAAGAGGGACTTGACATGCGAGCGTGGCATGCGAATGTCGTCGAGCAGTGCCCGGAGGAGGATGAACTCGTGCGGGCGCTTGGCGGGAAACACTTCGTGGGAGAGGAGTTGGAGGGCACTGCTCTCTATGTCGGTCAACCCCGAGTCCTCCTTGAGCGCCTTCTGGATGAGGGCAGGGAAATGTTCGCACTTCGTCGCGAGGAGGACAGGATCGACGGACTCGAACCGGAAGAAGTCCCACAAAGCAGGTGCGCCTCCGACTCTGTTGCGCATCGCCACGAGGGCAGCCTTGAGGCGGGACATGTCATCAAGCTTGGTGTCGCGAATCGAGGCGAGCACGCGCTCCTGCGCGATCCGGTCAAATTGGACGCTTGAGAGGCCCGGCATGGCGCCTGCTTCCTCGGCCGCGATGAGATTCTGGCGGAGGGACTCCTTGTTGAGCGAGTCGTCGCCGAAGAGCGCGATCGGGATCATGAAGTTGTTCGCGTAGTTCCCGATGAAGTCGATGACGACCAGGTAGTCCTTCTCAGGGTGCTTGCGCAGGCCGCGCCCGAGCTGCTGCACGAAGACGATCGCGGACTGGGTCTGCCGCAGCATGATGACCTGATTGATCGAGGGGATGTCGACGCCCTCGTTGAAGACGTCGACGGTCAGGATGTAGTCGAGCTCGCCGCGCTCCAGCCGTTCGACGGCTGCTTCACGTCGCTCAACCGAGTCTTCACCGGTGAGCGCCACCGTCCGCAGCGACCTGCCTCGGAGGCTCGACCGGTTGAGCGCTTCAGAGAGGCTCCGCGCCTCCTCCTTGCGGCTGCAGAAGATCAGACCCCGTGGTGGGACTCCGGACTGTCCGTAGGTTTCGATGGCCCAGATGAGGTGTGAGACGCGCTCCGCCGAGATGAGGACGTTGAGGTTGCTCTTCGCGTCCACGGTGGTGTCGTCATCGAATGTGACATCCGTGATCCCGTAGTAGTGGAACGGGGCGAGCATGTCCTCCTCGAGCGCATGGTTCAAGCGAATCTCGTAGGGCACGTTGTAGTCGAAAAGTTGGTAGACGTTGAAACCGTCGGTCCGCTCGGGGGTGGCGGTCATGCCGAGCGTGAAGACCGGATCGAAGTGGGACAGCACCCTCTGGTGCGATGGCGAACCCGCGCGATGAGCCTCGTCGACGATGACGTAGTCAAAGACGTCCACGGGGTACTGAGACAGCACCCCCGGCTGCGAGAGGGTCTGCACGGTGGCGAAGAGATAGCGCGCGTCGAAGTTCTTCGTCGTTCCGGTGAGCTTGCCGAAGTCAGTCTCGCGTCCGCCCAGCACCTTCTGGTACTCCTGGATGGTCCGGTCCAAGATCTGTTCCCGGTGGACCAAGAACAGCAGTCGACGAGGATTCACGGCGCGAACGTCCAGGGCTGACAGGATGGTCTTGCCGGTGCCCGTGGCCGAGATGACGATGGCCCGTTTTTCCCCGGACTCACGTACGTCGGCCAGGGCACGCAAGGCGTCGCGTTGCATCGAGTTCGGGAGGACCGGCGGCAGCGTTGCTGCGACAACCTCATCGGGAGTCGCGACCGGGGGGTAGGTGAGTCGCGAACTCGTGAGGGGAGGCGCATCCGGGCCAATCGATGAGAGGTCACGTGGGATGCGGGGCGGGCGAGCGTTGGGCCTGACCCAAGTCTTGGCGTACTGCTCGATCCACTCCGTCGTGAGGGGCACCGAGTCCTGCATCTGGCTCTCCGTCAGCCTGTTCAGCTGTGCCGCGAGATCGCTGTCCGGCGCGGCCGACACCTTGAGGTTCCACTCGTGGTTCTTCAGGAGTGCGCTCGGCGTGAGGTTGGAGCTCCCCATCATGGCCGTCACGGCATTGCCGTGTTCGAACAGGTACCCCTTCGGATGAAACCCGTCAGCGTTGTGCAGCCGGACATCGATTCCCAGCCGCTGCAGACTGGCCAGCTCGGCGAACGCCTCTGGAGAGTTGAAGCCCAGGTAGTCGGACGTGACGATGCGGCCTTCACCGCTGAACTCCACGAGGTCCTGCTTGAGGAGTGCGATGGCGCCCGGGGAAACGAAGGCAACCGAGAACGTGAAGGACTGGCAGCGCCGAATCTCCACGCGCAGTGCCCGCAGCACCGTACTGCTGTCATCGTTCAGCACCACGCGCGGGTTGTGGTGCCGGGGCGCTCCGTGCGTCTCGGTACTGAGGAACCCGTAGCCGACGTCGAGCTTGAAACGCTCGTTCCAGACGAAGTCGCCGGTCACGACGGCAGGTCCGCCTGGATCTTCTCGACTGCCGGGATATCGGCGGGAGCCCAGGCGAGCTCCGACAGCTCTGCTGGCGCCAGCCAGCGGACAGCCGCGTGCTCTGAGAGTGTTGGTGTGCCGGCGACGAGATGGCAGTAGAAGGTCGTGAGGGTCACGATCCCGAAGTCGTACTGGTGCCGCGTTGACTCCACCTGCTGACCGACGAGAACTGTGCAGTCGAGTTCCTCGTCGATCTCGCGCTGGAGGGCCTCCTGCGGCGTCTCGCCCGGCTCGATCTTGCCGCCTGGGAACTCCCACATCCCCGCAAGACTTCCTGACGGGCCCCGCTGGGCACACAGGATCAAACCTTGGTCGATGATCACAGCGCCGACGACATCGATGCGCTTCTCAGAACCCACACGCGGAGCTTTCCACGAACGGACGACACTGGCCAAGCCGGCGAAGCGGACGCGGCGAACCGCCGGTGGGACACGAACAACACGGCGAGCATCGCGCCAGGCTCGCCGGATGCTCTGAGGGCGCAGTAGCCAGACGGGGCACGCGTCACGGCTCCGTGTCGTCGTGCACCACCACGCGGGACAGCTCGCAGCCCCCGTCGGGGAGCCGCCAGTAGTGGAGGCGGCGCGCGGCGGGCGTGTTGGCCTGGAGGGACACCCGCCAGCATGTGGCACCGTCGTCGCGGCGCACTTGGGGCGAGCCGCCACCGTCGTCGGTGCGCAGTGGGTGAAGCTGGAGCCCGTTGATGTCGGCGGCCCGGCCTGTGACGACGTGCACGACGGTCTCGACGATCTTGCGTCGACTGACCCCGGGAAGAGCGAGCGAGTCGAGGAAGGCCGACCCGAGCGTGTAGTCGTGCAGGGGGAGTGACACCTTCTGTGCAGCGGGGACGCCCCGGACCCAGGCGGTGTGCACCTCGTGTCGGAACTGGTCGGCGGGGTCGGTGAACCAGGGGCCGTCGTCGTCGGTCCCGGGTGCTCGGTGCTCGGTCTGCTGGCGCCGGCGGTCGGCGTTGCGGTACTTGCGCTTGAAGTCGCCGAGGCTGTTCTCCAGGCGGTTGACGCGTTTGTCCTGCTCCTGGATCTCCGCGAGCAGGTGCGCGTTGTCGGCCTTGAGCTGTCGCGCGAGCCGTGTGGCTGCGACGGCTTCCTGCTCGGCGGCTTCGGCACGCGTGAGAGCGGCGGCGAGGGCGAGCTGGGCGTCCTGGAGTGCCTTGCCCCGTGGTGCGGGGTCGCTGGTGACCGGCTCGTCGGTGGTCGGGGGAATGGCGGTTACCTGCGGACGGTGCGCGGTGCCGCGGCCGAGCAGCGCGGGGGTCGGTCGGGCCGGTGCCGCGCCGCTCTCAGCGATCCTGTCGGGTGGCTGGAGGTCGCCCTGAGGGGGCGTCGCAGCTGGTGGTCCGGAGGACGGCGGGGCGGCTTCGCGGGGCACGGGCGGCGCAGGGCGGAACGGGCCGGGCTTCGGCTTCGGCTGCGGCGGTGCTGGACGGACCGCCGGAACGACCGTCTGCACGGTGCCGGCGGGAGGCGTGGCGGACGGGCTCTCTACCGGGCCTGGGGCTGGCGTATCGCCGACGGCGTCGCTGAGGGTGTTGCTGGCGGCGGGCGTGGGCGCCGGGCCGGGTTCGTCGGCGCCGGCGGCGGAGGGCGGCAGCAACCAGACAGGCCCCCCTGGCAGCAGGGCGACCGCTGGAACGGGCACGTCCTCGCTCTCGTCGACGTCGTCGAGCCGCACGGCGACGCCGGCACCGATGACGCGCGCCAGCAACACCTCACCGGCCTCGAAGAGCCCGTCCAGGCTGTCGAGGTCGTTGGTGGTGACGTGCTCGCGCGGGACGGTGACCGGGAGCTGCGGGGCGAGCTCGACGACGACCGTGTCCCGGTCGGCGGACCGCACCCGGACGAGGACGACTTCGCCGGAGGCGTAGGCACCCTCCACGAGCAGGCGCGACGCGGAGCTGTCGGGCAGGTGCGCGGCGACGTCGAGCAGCCGACTCACAGGGTCCAGGACTCCTCGGACCCGCAGGCCGCGCGCGAGAACCTGGTCGAGCGGCACACCGGCGCCGGTGAGCTCCTCCGCGACGGTTGCCTGTCGGCCGTCGTCCAGGTCGACGAACGCCCGCTGCCCGACGACGCCGCGCACCGTCCCCTCGACGAGGGACGCGGTGGGAGAGACCTCGGGGGTTCCGACGAGGCCGGCGCGCAGGGCGGCCCCCAGCACGTCGTGGACGAGGTCCTGGAGGACGTGCCCGCCGTCGATCCCGGAGTACGCGAAGCGCAGACGTGATCGCCGCGGCAGCCCGACCCACTCGTGGTCGACGGGGTAGACGCGGGACGCGCCGCCGTACACCTGCGTGTTCGGCGGCATCGCGTGGGAGAACGCCCACGACGGGTCGCCGGTGGTGAGGAGCACCACCTCGGCGAGGTCGCCGATCTCCGCCTTGAGGGCCTCGACGTCGACGAAGGGCCCGTCCGCGTCCGCCGCTGTGGACACGGCGACCACGGGCCAGGTGCGACCCGGGGTGAGGAGGCGGTGGGCGAGGTCCTGAGCCGTCTCGAGCGTGTCGATCGTGACGACGTCCACGGGCGGCCGCGATCGGACAGGGGTGTCCGACGGCTCGCCGACGGGCGGCGCTTTGTCTCGACGCTGTTCGCGGGCTCGGTTGCGCGGGGGCACTGCACCTCCTGACGTGCGTGGAGGGAGGCTATCCACTCCCTCCGACAAGGTCTCGACCACGTCGACGGGGCACCGGCACGTCCGTCGCCCCGTCGGCTGCTCCTCGGGCCGCGCGCTCCGACTCCCTTCTTGTCGCCCGCCTGGTGAACGGCACGACCGTGTCGACCCCCGTTGTCCACAGGCTGGACCGCAGCCTGACGACGGCCGACCCCAGTCGCTAGGTTGTCCGGATCGTCACCGTCGACTCCCGTGAAGGAGCCACGATGCCCCACCCCCGCGCAGCCCTCGCCGCGGTCCTCATCGTCCTGTTCACCGCAGCCTGCACGCCGGACGATCCGCCGTCCGCGTCGGCGACTCCTGTCGCTGAGCCCGTCGCCACCAGCAGCCCGACCGGGCCGAGCCCGACATCGAGCTCGACAGCTCCCGTCGTCGTCGCGCCGGAACGACCCGCGGCGCTCGACGACGACGGAGTCGAAGGGGCGAAGGCCGCGGCTGAGTACTTCGCGCTGCTCGACAGCTACATCATGAAGACGAACGACACGGCCGTCTACGAGAGCATGTCCCATAAGGCATGCGGAACCTGTGAGGCGCGGCTCGACCAGGCCCGGACGATCGCGCAGAACGGGGACACCTTCATGGGCGGTGAGAAGACCGTCCGAGTCGTGCACGCCTACCTGCAGGACGAGCCAACAGGAATTTGGCCTCTGGATGTCGAGGTGACGACAGACGACGTATGGATCACCGACGATCAGGGCACCGAGGTCGCTGCGTTCGACCGCGTCACCTACGTCTCCCATTATGAACTCGCGCTGAGCAATGGCTCTTGGGTCGTTGTAGGCATCTCCGACTTGGAGTCGGACTGATCATGTCGACGACGATCGTTGGTCTCGCGCTCTCAGCCGCCGTAGTTGCAGCCGCGGTTGTGGCCGGCGGCGACTCCGAATACGTATCGGACGCAGTGAACAACGACCGGTACGTCGTCGGGGCCGTCGGGGAAAGCTCGGACGGTTCAGCTCCCGCAGGTGGTGCTGACAAGCCGCAGGACAAGTACTTCCGCGCCGACGCAGCGTTGTGCAACGCGACGGCGGGTCTGGACGAGGTAGAGCTGTTCCACGTGGCGGGGGCGTGCCCTGACGGGGCGTTGGACGTGACGATCTCGGCGGCGGGGTGCGAGCCGGGCGCGGTGGAGCTCGCGGACCTGTGGGTGCAGCGGGTGCAGGCGGACGGTTCGTACGCGGAGCCGGAGATGGTGAGCGCGGCGGACTGCGTGACGCCGGCGGATGTGGCAGCTGAGGCGCGGCGGGCGTTCGAGGCGTTGCAGATCGACCCTCCGGTGGCGTCGGTGCAGGGTCGGGAGCCGCTGCTGGTGAACGTGCACTACCCGGCTCGCGCGGAGACGGGTCCGTTGGAGGAGTCGGTGACGTTGCTCGGGGTGCCGGTGACGATCCGTGCGGAGCCGGTGGAGTTCACGTGGGACTTCGACGACCCGCACTCGGCGGGTGGTGGCACGCTGACGACGACGGATCCTGGTCGGGCCTGGCGGGACGGTGACGCGACGCCGGACGACTCGTGGGTGGGTCACCGGTACACCTCGTTGGGTGATCCTGCGCAGGACGCGGGCACGGACGTGGATGCCGAGGGTGATCGGTACCGCGACGACGTCACGGTCACCCTGACGACGACGTGGCAGGGCTCGTTCAGTCTTGCCGGGTCCGCGACGTGGACGCCGATCGCGGGTGCAGTCACCACGACGACCACCTTGGACCCGGTGACGGTCACCGAGGCGCGCGTGCGGCTCGTCTGCGACGACGTCGAGAACAGCTCGACCTGCTGAACAGGTTGTCCACAGGGGTGGACTTGGTGCTGCGGCAAACGGGCGACGGCGTCGGGCCCCGCTCTGGGCGTCGTCCGTCGCAAACACCAGCAACGTCGGCGAGCCGTCGTGGTCAGCCCGCCGCCCCATCGACATTCCCCCGCCTCGTCGGCGCCCGCGGGTGGCCGAGAGCTACTCGACGTCGCCGTCGACGTAGAACCACCGGCCGGCCTCGCGGACGAACCGGCTGACCTCGCGCAGCTTCCCGCGGTGCCCGTCGTGGCGGTAGGTGGCGACGAACTCGACGGTCCCTGAGGTGTCGAAGATCCCGCCGCCGGTGACGGCGAGGACGTCGAGGCGGAGCCACCGCTGGTCGGGGTCGAGCTCGAGGTAGGCGGGTCGGGTGGTGGGGTGCCACGACGCCAGCAGGTACGGCTCGTCGAGGGCGGCGAACGCGGAGTAGCGGGAGCGCATGAGCGCCTCGGCCGTCGCGGCGGTGCGCTGTCCGGCGTGCAGGGGCCCGCAGCACTCGCCGTAGGGGAGGCCGGTGAGGCAGGGGCAGCGTGCGTCGTCGTCCACAGGTCCATGATCGGTCATGGGTGGGTGGCCCGGGGGGCGGTGCGAGCACGGCCGGCGGGTGCGGCGCCGTCGGGCGTAATCCGTCACCCGTTGGTTACACGGGGTCATCGGCGATGAAACGACCGCTGTTTAGCGTCGACTTAACGCCGACGTCGGCGCACGACCCCACCCGAGGAGCTCAGTGATGACGGACGCACCTGCCCTGACGGCGCCGGAGGCACCGGCGGCCAAGCACCCTGTGGACGAGGTCCCGCGCCTGGCGCGGCTGTTCCCGCTGGGCCTGCAGCACGTGCTGGCGATGTACGCGGGCGCGGTGGCGGTGCCGCTGATCGTGGGCGGCGCGCTGGGGTACAGCCCGCAGGACATCGCGTTCCTCATCAGCGCGGACCTGTTCGTGGCGGGCCTGGCGTCGATCGTGCAGTCGGTGGGATTCTGGAGGTTCGGCGTCCGCCTGCCGATCATGCAGGGCGTCACGTTCGCGGCGGTCGGTCCGATGATCAGCATCGGCACGACGTACGACATCACGGCGGTGTTCGGCGCGACGATCGCGACGGGCCTGTTCATGATCCTGGTGGCGCCGTTCTTCTCGACGTTGCTGCGGTTCTTCCCACCGATCGTCACGGGCACGGTGATCCTCATCATCGGGGTGTCGCTGATGGACGTGGCGGCGGGCTGGATCACGAGCCAGGGGGAGTCGGCGGCGCCGTCGGACCTGGGGCTGGCGTTCGGGACGCTGCTGTTCATCGTGCTGATCGAGCGGTTCGCGCCGGCGGCGATCGCCCGCTGCTCGGTGCTGATCGGGCTGGCGCTGGGCACGCTGGCGGCGCTGCCGATGGGGAAGGTCGACTGGTCGGGCGTGGGGGACGCGGGCTGGTTCGCCGTGGTGACGCCGCTGCACTTCGGGGTGCCGACGTTCCCGGTGGCGGCGGTCCTGTCGATGCTGGTCGTGGGGCTGGTCATCATGGTCGAGACCACGGGCGACATGATCGCGGTCGGCGAGATCGTCGACCGGCCGGTCAGCAGGAAGCGCCTCGCGGACGGTCTGCGCGCGGACGGCCTGTCCACGATGCTCGGCGGGTTCTTCAACACGTTCCCGTACACGGCGTTCGCGCAGAACGTCGGCCTGGTCAGCCTGACGGGCGTCGCGTCGCGGTTCGTCGCGACGATGGCGGGCGCGATCCTTGTCGTGCTGGGTCTGGTGCCGAAGGTGAGCGCCGTGGTCGAGGGCGTGCCGAGCGCGGTGCTCGGCGGCGCCGGGATCGCGCTGTTCGGCATGGTCGCGGCGTCCGGCATCCGCTCGCTGACGAAGGTGACGTTCACCAGCAAGAACATCCTCGTGGTCGCGGTGTCGCTGGGCGTCGCGATGCTCCCCACGGTGAAGCCGGAGATCTACGCCGAGTTCCCGACGTGGTTCCAGCTCGTCTTCGACTCCGGGATCAGCGCGGGTGCGATCACCGCGATCCTGCTCAACCTGCTCCTCAACGGCGACCAGCTCCGCGGCGCTCAGGACACGCAGGACGTCGCCCCGCACGACGCGCTGCGCGCCGTCCAGCCGGCGGTGCTGCACTTCGACGCCGCGACGGGCAAGGGTGAGCCGGTCGAGGTGGCCGCACCGGCGTCCACGACGGGCTCCGACGCCGTCGTCGACGCGACCGAGCCGGCCGACGACGAGGCGGGACGCCATGCCTGACGAACCGGCCTGTCCGGTCACGAGCCGGTGGCGTCCGCGCCTCGACCTGTCGGGCTGCGACTCGATCCGCAACTCGATCCGCGACTCCGCGAGTCAGCGCACCGACCCGCGAGTCAGCGCGACCGGCCGCGAGTCAGCGCAGGCAGCGCCCAGTCAGCGCACCTCCGCGCGAGTCAGCGCAGGATCGTGCGAGTCAGCACAGGACGTCGCGGTGCGACGGGCCGGTGGCGCATCCACGGGGCGTGGCGACCAGTGGGGCATTCTGACGCGCACCCGCACCCGCGGCCGTGGGTGCCTCACGCTTGCCGTCGTAGGTCGGCCACCACGGTGACAGGCGTCGAGGCTGCTGAAGAAGAGCGGCGTCGTGGGCACCGGTCGCACCCAGCGCTGACTCGGCCGGGACTGCGCTGACTCGGCCGGGACTGCGCTGACTCGCGGCCTGCCGCGCTGACTCGGCCAGCCGGCGCCGGCCCGCGGGTCAGGACTCGCGCGCGACGGCCTCCTCGACGTGCTCGACGACGGTGCCGAGCGGCGCGTTGAGGCGTTCCTCGAGCAGGAGGACGGCGAGCGCGAGGAGGACGAGGACGGCGGCGACGAGGGGGACGACGCGCACGTCGACGACGGCGACGAGGAGCGCGCCGAGGGCGGACCCGGCGGCGATGCCGAGGTTGAACGTGGACGACGCGACGGCCTGCGCCATCGTCGTGCCACGTGGGGCGACGAGCATGACCCGGTGGGACAGCGCGGGCGGGACGGTCGAGAACGACAGGCCGCACACGACGAGGAAGGCGACGGCGGCGACCTTGTTCTCGCCGAGGGCCCACAGGCCCAGGACTCCCACGGCGTACGTGGTGACGGCGACGACGAGGGCCGCCGCGGGGTAGCGGTCGAGGTAGCGGCCGACGACGAGCGCGCCGACGACCCCGGCCCCGCCCTGGACGAGCAGCAGGGCGGGGATGTCGGACTGGGTGAACCCGGTGACGTCCTGGAGGTACTGGGTGCCGAACGTGATGACGCCGAACGCGCCGGTGACGACGAGGACGGTGGTGACGAGCTGGAACCCGAAGCGCCGGCCGCTGGGGTGGGGGGCTTGGGCGGCGCCGCCGGCCCGGGGTGCGACGGTGGGGAACAGGACGAGCACGATGACCATGACGACGGCGGAGAGCGCGGCGACGGCGGCGAAGGTGACGCGCCAGCTGGTCTGCTCGCCGAGCCACGTGCCCAGCGGGACGCCGAGCAGCGGCGCGAGGGAGTTGCCGACCGCCAGCCGGGACATGGCGCGGCCGCGGACGAGCGGCGGGAACAGGCCGAGGGTGGCGGGGACGACCGCGACCCAGAACAGCGCCTGGGCGAGCCCGGTGACGAGCCGCGCGGCCATGAGCTGCTCGTACGACGGCGTGAGGGCCGCCCACAGGGTGGCGACGGCGGCGACGCCGCAGCACGCGGACAGCACCCAGCGACGCGGGATGCGGCTGGTCGCCCACGCCAGCGGCACCGACGACACGAGGACGACGAGCGCGTACGCGGTGACGAGGAGCCCGATCTCGGAGGTACTGCGGCCGAGGTCGGGTGCCATGAGGGTGAGCAGCCCGGACGGCAGGGACTCGACGGTCACGAACAGGAACGTCGAGGTGGCCATCGCGGCCAGGATGATCGAGGCGCGACGGGGGTCGAAGGTGGGCTGCTGGGTGGTCATCGAATCGATTCTACGAGGGCGAGGCAGGCGCGTCGGGCCGATTCGCGCGCCGACTTCCGTGATCTTCGCCGAGCCTCGCCGTCGACGCGCGGCGACACGTCCCGACGTGCGCTGACTGGCGGGATCCTGCGCTGAGTCGCGCCGACGTGCGCTGACTCGCGGCGTCCTGCGCTGAGTCGCGGGGAGGTGCGCTGAGTCGCGGCCGGCCGCGGCGGTGCGGTCGGCTGCCCCGAGCGACGGCTGGGAGCGTTCACAGCGCGCACGCTAGACTCGCCGCCATGAGCGGCACCACGAACGGCGACGTCGACGTCGCGCCCCCGGACGACACACGTCCGACGTCGGCGGACACGTCGGTGGGCACCCTCGCGCCCGACGACGCCGACGGTCCCGCTCCCACCCGCACCACGGTGACGGACGGCGCGACGGACGGCGCCCCCGCAGCCCGCGGTGCGACCACGACGGCGTCCCGTACCGCGCGTGCGCGGAAGCCGACCAAGTCGACGCGGCGTCCGACGATCCGGGACGTCGCGGCGGAGTCGGGCGTGTCGCGCGGCACAGTGTCGCGGGTGATCAACGGCGGGCACTGGGTGTCGCCGGAGGCGCGCGCGGCCGTCGAGGACGCGATCCGCCGGACGGGGTACCGCGCGAACGAGCACGCCCGGTCGCTGGTCACGGGCCGGTCCAACTCGGTGGCGTTCCTGCTGACGGAGCCGCAGCACCTGCTGTTCGAGGACCCGAACTTCCCGCGCCTGCTGCGGGGCGCGACGGAGGCGGCGGCGTCGCGCGAAATGCCGATGGTGCTGCTGGTGGCGGGCACCGCGGAGGAGCGTCGGCGGGTGGCGGGCTACGTGGAGGCGGGGCACGTCGACGGGGTGCTGCTCATCAGCTCGCACGAGGGCAACCCGATGATCGCGGAGCTGCTGCGCCTGGGCGTGCCGACGGTGGCGTGCGGTGTGCCGCTCGGCTACGAGGACAAGGTCGCGTACGTCGCGGCGGACGACCTGTCGGGCGGCCGCACGATGACGCAGCACCTGCTGGACGCGGGCCGTCGCCGGATCGCGACGATCACGGGGCCGATGGACACCCCGGGCGGCGTGCTGCGTCTGCGGGGCTACCGGGAGGCGCTGGGGGACGCGTTCGACCCGGCGCTGGTGGTGCACGGCGACTACTCGCGCGAGAGCGGCCGGCTGGGGATGGCGCGTCTCCTGGCGGAGCACTCGGACGTCGACGCGGTGTTCGTCCACAGCGACCTCATGGCGGCCGGTGCACTGGTGGCGGCGCAGGCCGCGGGCCGGGTGGTGCCGGACGACGTCGCGGTGGCGGGTTTCGACGACAACGGGGTGGCGGAGCAGCTGCACCCGGCGCTGACGACGATGCGTCAGCCGTACGAGCGGATCAGCTCGGAGATGGTGCGGCTGCTGGTCGACGTCGTGGAGGGGGCGGAACCGGCGGCGGTCACCCTGCCGACGTCGCTCGTGGTGCGCGACTCGGCCTGAGCGCGTGGCTCAGGGGCGCTGCCACTCGCGGGCGAGCATCCCGTAGACGAGGGTGTCGGTCCACTCGCCCTTCGACCACCAGTCGGCGCGCAGGTGCCCCTCCCGCTTGAGGCCGACGCGCTCGCACAGCTTGGCGGAGCGGTCGTTGCGGGCGTCGAGCTGCGCGACGACGCGGTGCATCCGGTAGTGGTCGAACGCGATGCCGAGCAGGGAGCGCAGCGCCTCGGTGGCGAACCCGCGGCCCGTGTAGGCGGGGTTGAACACCCAGCCGACCTCGCCGCGGGACACGGTGTCCCCGGTCGTCCACAGGGAGACGTCGCCCACGACGGTGCCCTCGTGCTCGACGACGAGCGCCAGCGCGGAGCCGGGCTCGTCCACCCCGGTGCGGGTCATGCGGCGGGCGAGCTGCGTCTCGGCGTCCTCGGCGGTCCAGGGTTCCTCGAGGAGGAACCGGGCGACGTCGGGGTCGGAGTAGTAGGCAAGGAGCGCGTCGAGGTCGCTCTCGGCGTACGTGCGCAGCACGAGCCGGCTCGTCCTGACGGGCAGGGGAGCGCGCAGCGGGGTCACCTCGGTCACGGGAAGGCACCCTAGCCCGAGTCGGTGACGTCGGCGCGGACGAACGGGTGTGACGCCGGAAACAGGTGGCGCGGGCGGTGGGGGCGGGGCGACGCTGGGTCATGGCCTGGGAGCTGCGGGAGGCACCACGTGCCACGTCGCCGGACGACGCGGCGGCGTGGGCGTACCGGGGCTGCGCGGAGGTGGAGCGGCAGGTGGCGCTGGCCGACCTGGGTGACGCGGACGGGGTGCCGTCGGCGCTGGACGTCGTGGTGACGATGAACGAGATCGGCTACCAGCGGCGGCGTCGGGTGGTGGCGGTGGCCGACGACGGTGACGGACGGCACGTCGTCGGGTCCGGTCTGCTCGTGGTGGACCTGCGGGACAACCCGGACTCGGCGTTCGTGCAGGTGGCGGTGCTGCCCGCCTACCGGCGGCGGGGGATCGGCACGGCGCTGCTGGCCTGGCTGGTCGCGGCGGCGCGCGACGAGGGCCGCGCGGTGCTCCAGGCGGAGGTCGACGTGGCCGACGAGCCCGGGTCCGACGGGCCGGGCGTCCTGACCGCGCCGACGGGCAACGGCCGGGTGCGGTCCGACGTGCCCGGTGTGCGGTTCGCCCTCGCGGCCGGGTTCGAGCTGGCGCTCCTGGCACGGCGGTCGTGCCTGCGGCTGCCGGTGGACGACGCCGTGCTCGACCGGTGGGAGGCGGACGCCCGCGTGGTGGCGGGCGACGACTACCGCCTGCACACCTGGCGCGACGACCTGCCGCGGCGCTGGCACGCCGGCTACGCCGACCTGGAGCACCAGCTCACGGTGGACGAGCCGAACCCGGGCCTCGACCTGGAGCCGGAGCGGTGGGACGCCGAGCGGGTGCGGGTGATGCTCGCGCGGCTGCTGCGGCAGCGCAAGGGGTTCGTCGTGACGGCGGCGGAGCACGCGCCGTCGGGCCGGCTGGTCGCGGCGACGTGGCTGGAGCACGGCATGGACGCCCCGGCGTTCAGCGAGCAGGACACCACCGTCGTCATGCCGGACCACCGCGGGCGTCGCCTCGGCCTGCTGGTCAAGGTCGTGAACCTGCGCGCCCACCAGGCCGTGTGGCCCGGCGCCGAGCGGCTGTGGACGTGGAACAACGAGGACAACCCCCACATGCTCGCGATCAACGTCGCGATGGGGTTCCGGCCGGCCGGAGGCGCGGCCCTGTTCCAGGCGCGGACCGCCGACGTCGGTCCGGCGCGGCTAGCGTGACCGCATGGCCGACCGACTGCGCGGCGCGACCTCGCCGTACCTGCTCCAGCACGCCGACAACCCGGTCGACTGGTGGGAGTGGGGCGACGACGCGTTCGCCGAGGCGCGTCGCCGGGACGTGCCGGTGCTGCTCTCCGTCGGTTACGCGGCCTGCCACTGGTGCCACGTCATGGCGCACGAGTCGTTCGAGGACGCCGACGTCGCGGCGGTGATCAACGCGTCGTTCGTGCCCGTCAAGGTGGACCGGGAGGAGCGGCCCGACGTCGACGCGGTCTACATGGCGGCGACCACCGCGATGACGGGGCAGGGCGGCTGGCCGATGACGGCGTTCCTCACCCCGGACGGCGACGCGTTCCACTGCGGCACCTACTTCCCGCGCGAGCAGTTCCTCGGCGTGCTCGGCGCGGTGCGGGACGCCTGGGCGGACGCGCGGGACGCCGTCGTGCAGCGCGCGGGCGCCGTGACGGCCGCGATCGCACAGGCCACGGGGCCGCTGCCGGGCCTGCCGCTGGACGACGCGGCGCTCGCGGACGCCGTCGCGACCCTGCGCCGGGAGGCCGACGTGGTGCGGGGCGGGTTCGGCGGCGCGCCGAAGTTCCCGCCGTCGATGACGCTCGAGCACCTGCTGCGGCACCACGCCCGCACGGGTGACGCGAACGCGATCGCGATGGTGGACCGCACGTGCGAGGCGATGGCGCGCGGCGGCCTGTACGACCAGCTCGGCGGCGGGTTCGCCCGCTACGCGGTGGACGCCGGTTGGGTGGTGCCGCACTTCGAGAAGATGCTCTCCGACAACGCCCTGCTCCTGCGCGTGTACGCGCACCGGTGGCGGACGGGCGCCTCGCCGCTCGCGGAGCGGGTGGTGCACGAGACCGCCGGGTTCCTGCTGCGCGACCTGCGCACCGCCGAGGGCGGGTTCGCGTCCGCGCTCGACGCCGACACCCCTGTCGACGACACCGTCGACGACACCGTGGACGGTGCTGCGGACGCGCCGGTCCACAGGCCTGTGGACGGCGCGGGCGGCACCGAGGGCGCGCGGACGACCGCACGCCGGGCGCACGGCGTGGAGGGCCTGACGTACGTGTGGACGCCGGCCGAGCTCCGCGCCGTCCTCGGCGACGACGACGGCGCGACCGCCGCCACGGTGCTCGGCGTGACCGACGAGGGCACGTTCGAGCACGGTGCGTCCACGCTGCAGCTCCGGCACGACCCCGACCCGGCGTGGTGGGCCCGCGTGCGCCCCGTCCTGCTCGCCGCCCGCCGGACCCGTCCCCAGCCCGCCCGCGACGACAAGGTCGTCACGGCCTGGAACGGGCTCGCCGTGGCCGCGCTCGCCGAGGCGGGCGCCCTGCTCGACGTCCCCGCCTGGGTGGACGCCGCGCGGGAGTGCGCGGACCTGCTGCTGCGGGTGCACGTCGTCGACGGACGCCTGCGACGGGCGTCGCGGCACGGGGTCGTGGGCGCCGCTCCGGGCGTCGCCGCGGACCACGGCGACCTCGCCGAGGGGCTGCTCGCCCTGCACCAGGCCACGGGGGAGGCGCGCTGGCTCGCCGCCGCGGGGGACCTCCTCGACACCGCGCTCGCCCGGTTCGCCGCGGACGACGGCGGGTTCTTCGACGTCGCGGACGACGCCGAACGGCTCGTCGTGCGGCCTCGCGACCCGAGCGACGGCGCGGAGCCGTCCGGGGCGTCCGCCCTCGCGGGGGCGCTCACCACGTACGCGGCCCTCACCGGGTCGACCCGCCACCGGGCGGCCGCCGAGGCCGCGGTGCGGGCGTCGGCCGCGCTCGCCCGCCGCGCGCCGCGGTTCGCCGGGCAGTTGCTGGCCACCGCGGAGGCGCTCGCCGCCGGACCGCTGCAGGTCGCCGTCGTCGGCACCGGCACCGTGGCGGACGCGCTGCTCGCGACCGCACGCCGGGCCACCTCGCCCGGGACCGTGGTCGTCCACGGCGCTCCGGACGCCGACGGCGTGCCCCTGCTGGCCGACCGGCCCCTCGTCGACGGCGGCCCGGCGGCGTACGTGTGCCGTGGGTTCGTCTGCGACCGGCCCGTCACCACGCCCGAGGAGCTCTCGGCCGCGCTCGTCCGGTGAGGTCCGCGATCGGGGTCGCACGCCTCAGGTCAGGCGGTTCGCCTCCTCCAGCAGCGGCAGCAGCGAGTCGCGCAGCGCCGTGTTCATCTCCGTGGACGACATCAGGTCGAGCCCGTCGAGCGCCCGTTCGACGTCCGCCCGGGCCCGTGGTCCGTCGCCGGTCGCCAGGTGTGCCGTCGCCCGGACCCGCAGGGACAAGCGGACGAGGTTGACCGCTCCCACGTCCTCGGCGATCGCGAGGGCGCGGTCGACCTCCTCGATCGCCTCGGCGGGCCGGTCGAGCCCGACGAGGGCCATGGCCATGAAGTAGTGCAGCGTGCCGACGACGTAGGTCATGGCGTGCGTGGTGAACGGCGCCTCGGCCTGCACGCGGTCGTACGCGGCACGGTGCTCGTCGAGCGCGAGCTGATGGTCACCGTTCGCCTGGGCGTGGTTCCCGAGCGCTGCCGCGGCACTGGTCGTGCCCACGGAGTCGCCGGCGAGGCCGAAGTGGAGCAGCGCGGCACGGCTGGCCGCAGGGCCGCCGTCGAGCCCGTTCTGCTGCAGCATCCAGCCGAGGTAGTAGTGCGTCCAGCCGAGCTGTTGATGGTCCCCGGACCGCGCGGCGGCCGCGACCGCGAGCCGGGCGAGGCGGAGCCCCTCGACGCGGTCCCGCGACTCGACGACGGTGGCCCACACGAGATAGCCCAGGTGCATCGCCTCCAGGCGGTCGTCCTGCAGGGCGCGCGCCGCGTCCACGGCGAGCCCGAAGAGCTCCACCCAGTGACCCCAGTCGGCCCACAGCTCCGAGAACCAGTGCAGCGCGTCGGCCACCTCGACCACCAGTTCGTGCTCGCCGGCCCGGGCCGCGGCCTGCATCGCCGGCCACCAGTGCTGCTCCTCGAGGCGGATCCACGCGTCGGCCGCCTCCGCGTCGGAGAAGGCCACACCGGCCGGCCCGGCGTCCGTCGGCGAGCGATCCGGCTCGAACCACGCCCCCGCGCGCTCCAGGCTGCCGAGCAGCCAGTGCCGCAGCCGGGCGCGCCGGGCCTCCGACTCCGCGGCGGAGTCGGCGTCCGCCAGGCGAGAGCCGGCGAACACGCGCACGAGGTCGTGGAGGCGGTAGCGGTTGCCGCCGCGGGCCTCGACCAGCCCGAGGTCGGTCAGCTCGTCCAGGCCCGTCTCGACGTCGACGACGCTGACGGCGGGCCCGACGGTGGCGGTGGCGAGCCGGGCGTCGAACGTGCCGGTGTCGATCACGGAGATCGCGCGGAACAGCGCCGCGACCGCGGGGTCGAGGTCGTCGTACGACAGGGTGAAGGCAGCCTCCACCGCCAGGTCGCCGGCCACCAGCATCCGCAGTCGGTTCTCCGCCGACCGGATGCGGGTCGAGAAGTCGCCCGCCCGGACCGCCGGCGCGGCGGCGATCCGGTTGCCCGCGATCCGCATCGCGAGCGGGACGTGGCTGGAGAGCTCGGCGAGCTCGCGCAGGTCCCCGGCGTCGCGCTGGTCCGCGGGGATGATGCGGCCGAGCAGCTCGACGCTCTCGTCGGGTCGCAGGGGACCCAGCGTGACGCGTCGCACCCCCTCCAGCCCGGTCAGGGCCCGGCGCGAGGTGACCACGACCGCGCTGCGGGGGTCCAGGGTGAGCACGGGACGGACCTGGGCCTCCGCGTCGGCGTTGTCGAGCAGCACCGTCACCGGTGTCCCCGCCGTGACCGCGGACCAGCGCCGCACCGCGTCGTCGAGGGTCCGGGGCGCTGCGTCACCGACGCCGGGGACCTGACGCAGGAGGCCGCTGACGACCTGCAGAGGCGTCAGCGGGGCCGGGCTCAGACCGTCGAGGTCGAGGAACAGGATGGGGCGCGGGCTGTCGAGGCGGTGGATCGCCTCGAGAGCGGTCGTGGTCTTGCCGATCCCGGCGAGCCCGGAGATCACGACCGGAGGGGTGCGGCCCGTCCGGGAGGCGTCCAGGAATGCCGCGACCTCGGCGAGCTCCCGCTCGCGACCGCTGAAGTCCCCGACCCGGTGAGGGGCGACAGCCGAGGCTCGTGACCCCTGCGCGGGCACGGCTCGTCGGGCGCGCACCTCGCGCAGGAGCGACTCCCGGTCCGCGGTGCCGAGGCGGAGGCCGCGGGCGAGGGCGTCGACGGTCCGGCGGTGTGGCGCGACGCTCACGCCCCGCTCCACGTCTCCGATCGTCCGGACGCTCACCCCCGAGCGTTCGGCGAGGGCTTCGAGAGTGAGGTCGGCCGCCAGCCGCAGCCGACGGAGCTGCTCGCCGAGCGTGGAGGGCCGGTTCACCGGAGGTGACTTCGCACTTCTGCCTGCTTTCTGCCTGGTGACGCGGCAGGCGAGGCGGTGAGGTGGGAGGCAAGGGTTCGCCGACGGTCCACCGACCGGGCGGGCCCGTCCTCCGGCACACCTGCCGGGTCGACACCAACTGCAGCAGAGGATATTTCATGCCCTACATCACGACGTCGGACGGTACGGAGATCTACTTCACGACGCAGGGCTCGGGTCGGCCGGTCCTGTTCAGCCACGGGTGGCCGCTGAGCTCGGACGCCTGGCAGGTCGAGCTCAAGCTGCTCGCGGACGCGGGCTACCAGGCCATCGCCCACGACCGGCGCGGTCACGGCCGTTCCTCGAAGACGTCCACGGGCAACGACATGGACACCTACGCTCGCGACCTCGCGGAGCTCGTCGAGGCCCTGGACCTGCGCGACCTCGTCGTGATCGGTCATTCGACCGGCGGTGGCGAGGTGGTGCGCTACGCGGCGCAGCACGGTGCCGGGCGGGTCTCCCGCGTCGTCACGGTGGGCGCCGTGCCGCCCCTCATGGTCCGGACCGAGCAGAACCCGGACGGGCTGCCGATCGAGGTGTTCGACGGCATCCGCGCCGGCGTGCTGAACGACGCCTCGCAGTTCTACCAGGACCTCGCGGAGACGTTCTTCGGCGCCAACCGTGAGGGCGCGACGGTGTCCCAGGGTGCGAAGGACGACTTCTGGCGGCAGGGCATGCTGGTGAACCTGGCGGCCGCCTACGACTGCGTGCAGGCCTTCTCCGAGACGGACTTCACCGAGGACCTCGAGGCCCTCGACGTGCCGATCCTCATCGCGCACGGCGACGACGACCAGATCGTGCCGATCGGCGCCTCCGCGCTCCGCTCCGCCGAGCTCGTCAAGGACGGCACGCTGAAGGTCTACCCGGGCGCGCCGCACGGCATCCACGGCGACTTCCGGACGGCGCTCGGCGCCGACATCCTCGAGTTCCTGGCCGGCTGACCCCCACCTCGCCAGCACGTCCCTCCCACCTCCACCGAAGGAGCCCACCATGTCAGCACCCGTCACCGTCGTCCTGGTCCACGGCGCGTTCGCCGAGTCGTCCAGCTGGTCCGGGGTGATCGCCCTGCTCACCGAGGCCGGGGTGGCCGCTGTCGCCACCCCGAACCCGCTGCGCAGCGTGTCCGGCGACGCGGAGAACGTCCGCCGGGCCGTCGAGGGGATCGGCGGACCGGTCGTCCTCGTCGGCCACTCCTACGGCGGCGCCGTCATCACCGAGGCGGCCGTGGACGACCCGGCCGTCGTCGGCCTCGTCTACGTCGCCGCGTTCGCGCCCGACCACGGCGAGAACGCCCTCGAGCTGACCGGCAGGTTCCCCGGCAGCACCCTCGGCGAGACGGTGCGCCCGTACCCGCTGGGCGACGGCACCCACGACCTCGTCGTGGACCGGGACCTGTTCCACGGCCAGTTCGCCGCCGACGTCCCCGCCGCGGACGCCGCGATCCAGGCGCGCACGCAGCGCCCGATCCGTGACTTCGCGCTCGGCGAGGCCCAGCCTGCGCCGGTCCCGGCGTGGAAGACGCTCCCGTCGTGGTTCGTCTTCGGCGACGCCGACAAGAACATCCCGGTCGAGGGCCTGCGTTTCATGGCCGAGCGTGCCGGTGCCGTCGCGATCCAGGAGATCGCCGGTGCGTCCCACTCGGTCATGGTGTCCCAGCCCGAGGCGGTCGCCGACCTGATCATCGAGGCCGTCCGCAAGCTGTCCGCGTAGTCCTCCCTCGCGCGGCCGGGACAGGGCCGACGTCCGGCGACGGCGAGCGCGGAACTCCTCGCCGCCGTCGGGCGTTGCCCCAGGCGATCCCGACCACGGAAGAAGGACCAGCCATGCCCGCCCCCGCCCGCCCGAAGCCCGCCCTGTCCCGCTGGGGACGCGTGTTCGCCGTCGTCGCCTGGGTGGAGGCGTTCACCTGGGCCGGACTGCTGGTGGGGATGTTCCTCAAGTACGTCACCGAGACCACCGAGGCGGGCGTGTGGCTGTTCGGCCGCCTGCACGGCGGGGCGTTCGTCGCGTACGTCGTGGTCGCGCTGATCGTCGCCGTCCAGCACCGCTGGGGCTGGTGGCGCACGCTCGTGGCGCTCGCGGCCGCCGTGCCGCCGCTGGCGACCCTCCCGGCCGAGTGGTGGCTGCGCCGCACCGGTCACCTGAGCGACGCCCCGGCCGAGGTCCGGGAGCCCGTGGCGGCCTGACCTGGTCGTCCGCGCGACGCCCGGAGTTTTCCCGATCGTTACCGGATCTGTTCTCCCGGGCCGGACCCGCTGGCTACTGTGACTGACACCACCTCAACAGCGGGAGAGTCACACATGCACACCATGCGTCAGCGGGTGGCCGGGGGCACGATCCTCGGCCTCGCGTTCGCCGGTGTCACCGCCGTCGGAGCGCTGCCCGCGCAGGCCGCCGACCCGGTCGACATCCAGATCCTCGCCACGAACGACTTCCACGGTCGTATCCAGGCCAACGGCTCCGAGGCCGGCGCCGCCGTGCTCGCCGGGGCCGTCGAGCAGCTCCGCGCCGCGAACCCGAACACGGTGTTCGCGGCGGCGGGCGACCTCATCGGTGCCTCCACGTTCGAGTCGTTCATCCAGCACGACCGCCCCACGATCGCCGCCCTCAACGAGGCGGGCCTCGACGTGTCGGCGGTGGGCAACCACGAGCTCGACCAGGGCTACACCGACCTGGTCGAGCGCGTCATGGCGCCCTACGACGCGCAGACCAACCCGTACGGCGGCGCCGAGTGGCAGTACGTCGCGGCGAACCTCAAGATGCGCGCCACCGGCGAGGACGCCGTCCCCGCCTCCTGGCTGAAGGACTTCGGCGACGTCCAGGTCGGGTTCGTCGGCGCCGTCACCGAGGAGCTGCCGTCGCTGGTCAGCCCGGGCGGCATCGCGGAGCTCGAGGTCGCGAGCATCGTCGACACGGCGAACGCCGAGGCGGACGCCCTGGTCGCCGAGGGCGCGGACGTCGTCGTCCTGCTCGTGCACGACGGTGCGGAGACCACCCAGTGCGCGTCGATGCCGACGGCCGACAACGCGTTCGCGCAGGTCGTCAACGAGCTCAGCCCCGAGGTGGACGCCATCGTGTCCGGGCACACCCACCTGGCCTACGACTGCGCGTTCCCCGTGGACGAGTGGGCCGGGCGTGCGGTGACGGAGCGTCCCGTGGTGTCGGCCGGCCAGTACGGCTACAACCTCAACCAGCTCGTGTTCTCCGTCGACCCCGACTCGGGTGACGTCGTCGGGCTGGACACCGCCATCCTGCCGCTCGCGGGCAACTACCCCGCGGACACCGAGGTCGCGGGGATCGTCAGCAAGGCCGTCGCGGACGCCGAGGTCCTCGGCGCGCAGCCGCTCGGCCAGATCGAGGGCGCGTTCAACCGGGCCAAGCTCGCGTCGGGCAGCGAGAACCGCGGTGGCGAGTCCACGCTCGGCAACCTCGTCGCCGAGGTGCAGCGCTGGGCGACGTCCGGCGCCGAGTCGGGCGCCGCGCAGATCGCGTTCATGAACCCGGGCGGCCTGCGGGCCGACATGACCGGCACCGGGACCGGGTCGCCGCGCACCCTCACCTACAAGCAGGCCGCCGTCGTCCAGCCGTTCGCGAACACGCTGGTCAACATGCGGCTCACCGGCGCGCAGATCGAGTCCGTCCTGGAGGAGCAGTGGCAGCCCGCCGGCGCCTCCCGGCCGTTCCTGCGCCTCGGCGTGTCCGAGGGCTTCGAGTACACGTTCGACCCGGCCGGCGCCGCGGGCGACCGCATCACCTCGATGACGCTGGACGGCGCGCCGATCACCGCCGACGCCACCTACTCGGTGACGGTCAACTCGTTCCTGTCCACGGGTGGTGACAACTTCTTCACCCTGGCCGAGGGCACGGACAAGCGCGACACCGGCAAGATCGACCTCGCCGCCATGGTCGACTACCTGGCGGAGTTCGCGGCCGACGCGCCGCTGCCCGTCGACTACTCGCAGCGCGCCGTCGGCGTCTCGTTCCCGGCCGGCGCCCCGGCGTCGTACGTCGCGGGCGACACGGTCGCGTTCGACGTGTCGTCGTGGTCGATGTCCACCCCGGCCGATGTCAAGGACGCCGCGCTGACGGTGTCGCTCGACGGCGAGGTCCTCGGCACGTTCCCGGTGACGACCACGCCGGGCAGCACGGTCGACGACCTGATCGGCACCGCGTCGGTGTCGGTGAAGCTCCCCGCGGACGTCGCGGCGGGCACCGCCGAGCTCACCCTCGCGGGTGCGTCGACGGGCACCGAGGTCACCGTCCCGGTCGAGGTCGTGGTCCCGGAGTGGCAGCGCGGCACCGTCTACACCGAGGGTGACCAGGTCATGTACCAGGGCCGTCTGTTCGAGGCGATGTGGTGGACCAAGGAGGTGCCCGGCAAGTCGGTGTGGGGCTCGTGGCAGGAGATCGCCACGACCGCCGACGGCACCGCCGTGTGGACGCCGTCGCGCGTGTTCGTCGCGGGTGACGTCGTCGAGCACGAGGGCGTGACCTACACGGCCAAGTGGTGGACGCGGAACCAGGAGCCGGGCGCGTCGAAGTGGGGTCCGTGGGAGCGGACCTCCTGATCGCCGGGGGGCGGCCCGGGGTCTGACGTCCCGGGCCGCCCCCCGCCGGGCCCTCGCGGTCCGTCCTGCCGACGAGCGTGCCGGCCGTCCCCTCATCGACGACGGATGACGGGACGGTCGGCACGCTCGTCTGCGTCTGCAGCGGTAGGGCTGCGGTCCGTGACCACCTCGTGACGTATTGAGGCGGCCTCAGCTATTCACTATTGAGGCTGCATCAGTAATACTCCCTGTGACCCGCCAAAGACGACGGGCCACGGCCGACGTGCCGTGCCGGACCGTTCCGCGTCACCGGCGACGCGGGTGGGAGTGACGCTCCATGACCTCGACCAGAACAGTGCGCGGATCGCGCGGCCCGACCATCACCACGGCCTTCGCCGTCGCGGCGCTCGCGCTCGCGGCCCTCGTCGCCCTCGTCGTGCTCGTGCTGCTCAACAGCAGCGTCGCCGACGGTGCGACCCGCCTCGACGCCGGCGCGGGGGAGGTGCAGGACGGCGCGACCCGCCTCGCGGACGGCAGCGTCCAGCTCTCCGACGGCGCCACCACCCTCGCCGACGGCGCGGGCGAGCTCGCCGACGGCACCACCCGCCTGCTGGCGGGCACCGGTGACCTCACCGACGGCACCGACCGCCTCGCCGACGGCACCGGCGAGCTCCAGGACGGGCTCGTGAACCGGCTCCAGCCCGGCACCGTCGAGGCCCGCGACGGCATGACGTCGCTCCACGACGGCACCGTCCTGCTGCACGCGGGCGGCGTCGAGCTCAGTGCGGGCGCCACCCGCCTCGCCGACGGCAGCGCCACCGCCGCCGCCGGTGCCTCCGAGCTCGCGGGCAAGCTCCCCGACCTCGTCGACGGCGCGGACAAGGTCGCCGCCGGCGCCGAGAAGGCCACCGACGGCGCCTCCGAGCTCGCGGGCAAGCTCCCGGACCTCGTCGACGGCGCCTTCCGTGTCCACGACGGGACGAAGCAGGTGGCGTCGGGCGCCACCGAGCTGGCGGGCAAGCTCCCCGAGCTCGTCGACGGCGCGAGCCAGGTCGCCGACGGCGCGTCCGCGGCCTCGGACGGTGCGAGCAGGATCGCCGCCGGGGCCGGTTCTCTCGCCGCGGGGTCGAGCGAGGTCGCCGCCGGAGCCTCCGGGCTGTCCACCGGCGTCGGGCAGCTCTCGGCCGGGATCGACCAGCTCGTGACGAAGGGCGGCGCGCTGGTCGACGGCACGCAGCAGGTAGCCGGCGGTGCGGAGACGCTCGAGCAGGGCACCTCGTCGCTCGTGGACGCGGCGACGACGCTGGACGACGGTGCGGACCGCACCGCGGCCGGTGCGGTCGGCGTCCGCGACGGCGCCGGGGCGCTGGCCCAGGGCATCTCCCAGGCGGCGGGCGCGAGCCGCTCGCTCGCCGACGGTCTCGGGTCCGTCGACGGCGGCGCCGACGCGGTGGCGGCCGGGAGTTCGGGCCTGGCGGGCGCGCTCGCCGACCTCGCGGCGTCCACCGACGACCCGCAGCTCGCCGAGGCGCTGCAGCAGCTCACCGCCCAGGCGCAGGGGCTGTCGGCCGGGGCGGCCGACGTCGCGCGCGGCACCGAGTCCGCCCGGCAGGGTGCCCGGCAGCTCGCCGACGGGTTCGAGGGCGACGCCGGGCTCGTGGCCGGGTCGAAGAACCTGAAGGCCGGGGCGGGCGCCGTCGCCGACGGGGCGAAGGGCGTGGCGAACGGCACCGGACAGGTCGTCGACGCGGCCGGCCGCCTGGACGCCGGTGCCGAGAACCTCCGTGCCGGGGCCGCCCAGGTCCGCGACGGCGTCGGTGCGCTGCTCGCGGGCGGCACCCAGCTCCAGGCCGGAGCGTGGTCGGCGCGGGACGGCGCGGCGGCGCTCGCCCAGGGCACGTCGGACCTCGACGCCGGTGCCCGGCAGGTGGCGGGCGGCGCGTCCGACCTGGCGGGCAGGCTGCCGACCCTCGTGGACGGTGCCGACCAGGTGGCCGCGGGCACGGTCCGCGCCTCCGACGGTGCGACGCGGCTCGCCGACGGCCTGCCGACCCTCGTGGACGGTGCCGACCAGGTCGCGGCGGGCACGGTGCGGGCCTCCGACGGCGCGTCGGAGCTGGCGGGCAAGCTGCCGACGCTGGCGGACGGCGCGATCCAGGTCGCGGCGGGCACCGTGCGGGCCGCGGACGGCGCCGACCGGCTCGCGTCCGGGCTGCCGGAGCTGTCCGACGGCGCGTCGCAGCTCTCCGCCGGGGCGAGCCGCCTCGCCGGCAAGCTCGGTGAGGCGGAGGCCGGTGCCGGGGAGCTCGAGGCCGGCCTCGGCCGGCTCGCGGACGGCGCGGACGACGCGGCGGTCGGCATCCGCAAGATCCACCTCGGCGCCCAGGACCTCGACGCCGGGGCCGGCGACCTGGCTGCCGGGGCGGGTGACCTGGCGGACGGCGCCGGGCGCCTGTCCACTGGCGCGGGCGAGCTGTCCGACGGCACCACGGTGCTGTCCGACGGTGCGGCGGAGCTCGCGGCCGGCACGACGCAGCTCGCGGACGGCACCGGCACGATGCGGACCGAGGTGACGAACAGCCCGGCCGGTCCCGCGTCGCTGCTCGGCAGCGTCCTGCTGATCCTCGGCCTGCTCGGGGCGGTCGCGGCGATCACCCTGCTGGCGCGGCGCGCGCGCTGACCGGCGGGTTCGACGGCCCGGTCCGATGCCTCCACGGCGTCCGGCCGGGCCGTCGCCGTCCCCCCTCCTCACGCGACGAGCGCGCTGACTCGGTACCTCAAACTCTTGCTTGAGGTACCGAGTCAGCGCGCTCGTTGCGTGAAGAGGGTCAGTCCCAGCCGCAGGCGTCGTGGATTGCGGTGTACACGGCGGCCCGCTGGGCGTCCGTCATCGGGAGGTAGGTCACGGCCTGCTGGACACCGTCCACGGAGGCGACGACGGGCAGGAACGTGCCGCGCTTGTCCTCGCCGACGGCGTGCGGGTCGCAGCGGGCGGGCAGCGCGTCGAGGACGACGACGTCGTCGGTCGGCTCGACGGCGTCGCCCGTCCAGGTGGTCGCTCCGCCCGCGGGGGAGAGGAGGGTGGTGCCGGTGACCTCGTCGACCCTGACGGCGGGACCGCCGTCCACGGGCGTCACGGCGACCGTCAGCCGCAGGCCCGGGGCGGGTCCGCCGTCGCGGCCCTCGACCTCGGCCGCGACGACGTCGGTCACCTCCAGGCGCGCCCCGGTGGCGACGAGCCGTTCGGCGCACACCTCGGCGTGCACGGCGGCGAGCCGGCCCAGCGGGTCGACGACGGGCACCTCGACCTCGACTCCCGCCGTGGGCGCGGTCGCGCCCGTCCCGGCGACGTGGGCGTCCGCGGCTCGGCCGGCGGCCTCGGTCCCGGTCTCCCCGTCGGGCGGGAGGGCGACCCGGACGACGGCGTGCACGGCGGCCTCGTCGGGTGCGGTGGCGCAGTCGACGTCCCCGAGCCGGAGCCGGACGTCACGGCCGGACCCGGCGGGCAGGGGCCGGTCGGTGACGCCGTCGGGGGTGGTGGGCGAGAAGCCCGGCGCGGTGACGGTGCCCCCGAGCAGCACGAGGTCGTGGTCGGAGCCGTTGACGACGCGCAGCGCGCCGGTGCGGTCGGCGTACTGGGTGCGGTCCTGACGCAGCTCGGCGGTCAGGGCGGCGGCGACGTCGGCCGGCAGCGTCGGCGTCGGGGTGGACGCGGGTGGCGTACAGGCGGCGAGCACGAGCCCCGCCGCGCAGAGCGCAGCCACGCGGACCGCCACGGAGCGGTCTGTCACCGCGCGGCACGGCGCCGAGCCGTGGAGCCTGACGCGCGGCGTCGTCGTCGTCCCCCCTGCGGCAGGGCGGGGCGCACGTCAGCCCTCGGCGGGCGCGGGCCCGGTGCCCGCGCGGACGGGGCGGTCGATGACGCGGGACATGACGATCGCGGTGCGGGTCTTGTCGACGCGGGCGGAGACGCGGAACGTCTCGACGATGCGTTCCACGTCGGCCATGGAGTCGGCCATGATCTGCACGAGCGCGTCGGCCTCGCCGGTGACGGTGTCGACGCGGACGACCTCGGGGATGGGGCCGAAGTCGCGTTCGAGCGCGGCGGGGGAGATGTTGCCGCGGCAGAAGATCTCGACGTAGGCGACGATCTTCCACCCGAGCTGCTCGGGGGAGACCTGGACGGTGAAGCCGGAGATCTCGCCGCGGGCGAGCATGCGGTCGACGCGGCGCTTCACGGCGGGCGCGGACAGCCCGACGGCTTCCCCGACGTCGGCGTAGGAGGCGCGCCCGTCGCGCAGCAGCTGCGCGACGATGCGACGGTTGGTCTCGTCCACGGGTCACCTCCGGGCGGCGATTCGTTGTGCGGGACATCAAGAATCTTGCGTCACGGCGTCAGAACGCGCACGTTCCGGCACCTTGCGGGCAACGCTACCGCCCCTAGCCTCCCGCTATGACGCTGATCACCACACCGCTCGCCGACGCCGGCACCGTCCTCGGGACGGACCCCGCGCGCGTCTCGACCGAGCGCACCGCGACCCCGCGCCACTACCTCATGTGCCCGCCCGTCCACTTCGACGTCGTCTACGCGATCAACCCCTGGATGGACGTCAGCGTGCCGGTGGACGCGGGCCTCGCCGTCGTGCAGTGGCAGGCGCTCAAGGCCGCGTACGAGGCGCGCGGGCACACCGTCGACGTCATCCGTCCCGAGCCCGGCCTGCCGGACATGGTCTACGCGGCCAACGGCGGGGTCGTCGTGGGCGGCAGGGCCCTGGCCGCGCGGTTCACGTTCCCGGAGCGGCAGCCCGAGGGCGCCGCCTACGAGGCGTGGCTGCGCACGTCCGGCGCGCAGCACGGCGTCGTCAGCCTGGGCCAGGCGGCCGAGCGCAACGAGGGCGAGGGCGACCTGCTGTGGGACGGCGAGGTGATGCTCGCCGGCACCGGGTTCCGCACCACCCGTGAGGCGCACGCCGAGGTCGCGGCCCTGCTCGACGTCGACGTGGTCACGCTCGAGCTCGTCGACCCCCGCTTCTACCATCTCGACACGGCGCTGGCCGTGCTCACCACCGCCGCCGACGGCGTCCGGCCCGAGGTCGCGTACTTCCCCGGCGCGTTCACCCCGGAGTCGCTCGCCGTGCTGCGCGAGCGCTACCCGGACGCCATCGAGGCCACGGAGGGCGACGCCGCCGTGCTGGGCCTCAACGCCGTCAGCGACGGCCGCCACGTGTTCCTCACCGAGCGCGCCACCGGCATGCACGCGGCCCTGCGCGAGCGCGGGTACGAGCCCGTCGGCATCGACCTGTCCGAGCTGTTCAAGGGGGGCGGCTCGGTCAAGTGCTGCACGCTCGAGCTGCGCCCCGCCGCCTCGGCACCCACGGTGGAGGTGACCGCATGACCACCGTCGACCTCCTCGACGTCGCCGCCGCCGCCCGCTGGATCCACGCCCGCGGCGCCGAGCGCATCATCGGCGAGCTGATCGACGCCCTCGCCGTCGACTTCCGCCGCTGGCCCGACCTCGACAAGCGCGAGCGCGTCGCCTCCCACTCGCGCGACGGCGTCATCGAGCTCATGCCCGCCTCCGACGGCGCCACGTACGGCTTCAAGTACGTCAACGGGCACCCGACGAACCCGGCACGCGGCTTCCAGACCGTCACCGCGTTCGGCGTCCTCGCGGACGTCCACAACGGCTACCCGACGTTCCTGGCCGAGATGACGCTGCTCACCGCGCTGCGGACCGCCGCGACGTCGGGCCTCGCCGCCCGTGCGCTCGCTCGGCCCGACGCGCGCACCCTCGCGCTCGTCGGCACCGGCTCGCAGGCGGAGTTCCAGGCGCTCGGCATGCGGGCCGCGCTGGGCGTCACGCACCTGCGGGCGTGGGACGTCGACCCGGCCGCCCGGGAGAAGTTCCTGCGCAACGCCCGCGCCCTCGGGTTCGAGGTGCACGAGGCCACCAGCGCCGCCGACGCCGTCGCGGGCGCCGACGTCGTGACGACCTGCACCGCGGACAAGCGCAACGCCACCGTGCTCACCGCCGACATGCTGGCCGCCGCCGCGCCGGGCGTGCACGTCAACGCCATCGGCGGGGACTGCCCCGGCAAGACCGAGCTCGACGCCGCGATCCTCACCGCCCCCGGCACCGCCGTCGTCGTCGAGTACACCCCGCAGACCCGCATCGAGGGCGAGATCCAGCAGCTCGCCCCGGACTTCCCGGTGACCGAGCTGTGGGAGATCCTCGTCGGCGACGCCGCCGGCCGGACGTCCCCCGACCAGGTCACCGTGTTCGACTCCGTCGGGTTCGCCGTCGAGGACTGGTCCGCCCTGCGGTACGTCCACGACGCCGTCCGGCGCGACCCGTGGGCCGCGGACCTCCTGCAGCGCGTCGACCTCGTCGCCGAGCCCGCCGACCCCAAGGACCTCTGGTCGCTCGTCGCGGTGCCCGCGCTCGCGCCGACGGTGTCCTGACCTGCCCGCCCCGGGTCGCCGACCTCCCCCGACGGCGACCCGGGGCAGCGGTGCGCCCACCAGGGCGGCAGCGATTTCCACGGCGGCCCGCGGACCTGCCAGACTTCCCCCGGATCGCACCGATCGGCAGGGGGCAGCATGACCACCGGTGAGGACGCGGCGCCGACGGGCGGCGCCGCCGTCGACGCGGCCATCGCGCGGATGCGCGCCGTCGCGGCGGAGTCCGGCGACGCGGGGCCGGGCGAGGCCGGGAGCGCCGACGCGGACGTGCTGCGCACGGCGCTCGCCACCCTGCCGTACCAGGAGCAGCGCCTGCTGTGGGACAGCCACGTGCTGGGTCGGGGTCTCGACGGCATCGCCGGGGCGCTCGGGCTGCACGTCCGTGCCGCCCGCCGCCGCCTGCACCGCGCGGAGGAGCAGCTCGCCCGCGCGCTGTCCGCCGCGCACGCCCGCGGCGTCCCCGCCCGGCTGTGCGTCGAGACCCGCGGCGACCTGCACGCGTACGTCGGCCACCGCCTGGGCGGCGGCCGCCGCGCGGCCCTCGAGGACCACCTGTTCGGCTGCGCGGGCTGCATGCGGGCCTTCGTGGACGTGCGGGAGGCGTCCTGGGCGCTGCGCGACGCCGCTCCGCTGCTGCTCGCCCCGCTCGCCGGCAGCGGTGTCACCGTGCCCGTCGTGGTCGGCGCGCTCGGCGCGAGCGGGTCCACGGGTGTCGCCGGCTGGTTCGCGGCGCTCGGCGCGGCGCTCGCCGGCGCGTGGGAGGGCGTCGTGCGTGCCGCCAAGCAGGTGGTGGGTCGGCCCGTGGGCGTCGTCGCGGGTGCGGCGGCCGCGCTGGTGGCCGTGGCGGCCGTGGCGATGAGCCTCGCCCCGGGGGCCGCGCCCGTCACCGTCGACCCCGTGGCGGCGCCCTCGGCGTCCGCGTCGCCCACCGCCACCACGCCGACGTCGGCGGCCCCGACGCCGTCCGCCCCGACCTCGGCGTCGCCCGAGGCCTCGCCCAGCGCCTCGCCCGACCCGGAGCCGTCCGCGGACACCGGCATCGACCTCGACGCCGGGACGCGGGAGCAGACCGTCGACACGGTCGAGACGGTCGAACCCGCCCCCGAGGACACGGCCGGCCCGGGCGACGAGCCCGCCGCGACGGACCCGCCCCGCACCGACGACGTCGAACCGACGCCCGACCCGTCGCCGACGACCCGCCCCGGCGGCTCCGAGCAGACCCCCACGCCCACCGCCACGCCGTCGGCCACCCCGCGTCCGGTCGAGCCGACCCCCACGCCCGAGGCGACCGCGCCCGTCAGCGTGAGCGTCACGCTGCGGGTCGGGGGATTCGGCTGGTTCCGGGTCGTGCCGACGGGCGGCGCGCAGGTCGTCGACGTCGTCGGCGGTCGGCGTACCGAGGTCACCCAGGACCGCGACGGCCGCTGGTGGGTGCGCGCCGAGGGCGGCCGCGACCGCGAGGTGACCGTGGTCGTCAGCGGGCCCGCCGGGTCCGAGCCCGGCGCGTGGCTGTCCTGGTACGGCCTGGAGGACTGACCCGGCACGACGACGCCCGGCGCCGCAGGGGAGACCTGCGACGCCGGGCGTCCGGGTGCGTCGTCCCGCTCAGCGGGTCTTGCCGTGGCCGGGCGGGTGCGGGGCGTTGCCCGGACCCCCGCCGACCTCGCCGTTGACGAGCTCCGTGCTCCACGCGAGCTGCTGCGTCGCGTGCCCGACGGCGCGGGACATGATGTCGAGCGCCTCCATCGACACGTTCGACAGGTCGTCGGCGGGCGTGTGGTAGTTCGGGTCGAGGAGGATGCCGGCGGTGCCGCCGAACATCTCGACCTCGGCGTCCGTCTTCACGCCGTCGGCGCCCGTGAACAGGCCCGACGCCGGGATGCCGACCTCGATGAACGCCTGGTAGTCGGAGCGGCCCGAGAACGGGGAGTCGACCCACGGCTGCTCGATGCCGTCGAAGTAGTCGGTGAAGATCGACTCGACGGCGGCGGAGCCGTCCGGCACGGTCACGGGGGCGTCGAACGTCGACTCGTTCGCGTCGTACACGCCGATCGTGTAGTTCGGCGAGCCGACCATGTCGAAGTTCAGGTAGGCGGCGATGTCGTCGAGGGCCTCGGGGTCGTTGGCGGCCAGGTCCTCGATGTAGTGCCAGGAGCCCAGCAGGCCGAGCTCCTCGGCGCCCCACCACGCGAACCGCACCTTGTTGTTCAGCGGGCCGCCCTTGGCGAGCTGCACGGCGGTCTCCAGGATCGCGGCGGAGCCGGAGCCGTTGTCGTTGATGCCGGGGCCGTCCTCGACGCTGTCGAGGTGCGCGCCCACCATGACGACGTTGTCGTCGCTGCCGGTGCGGGTCTCGGCGAGCACGTTGAACGTCTGCTTCGTCTCCAGCGCGGTCTGGAGGTCGAACGTCACCTGGAGGTCCGGGTCGGCGGCCCAGGCGGCGAGGACGGCGGCGCCCTCGGCCTGCGTGACGCCGACCGTGGGGGCGTACTCGTCGCCGGGGGCGCCCAGCGTGCCGTTGAGGGTGCCGGGCGCGTTGTTGTAGATGATGACGGCCGCGGCGCCGGCCGCGGCGGCGTTGACGGACTTGATCGCGAACGCGCAGCCGCCGCGGGACACGAGGGCGACGTCGCCCGTCGCGTCGACGCCCGCCCAGTCGGAGGCCTCGCAGCCGGTGACGACGGTGGGGGCGGCCAGCGGCGCGGTGACGCCCGCGTCGGGGGTGGAGGTCGAGTACGTCATCGGCACGGGGGTCAGGGTGACGCCCGGGACCTCGACGTCGAGGTCGAGGACGCTGAACTGCTCGACGTCGAAGTACTGCCGCTCGGTGCGGTAGCCGGCCTTCTTCAGGACCTTCTCGACGTAGGCGCCGGACGCCTCGTAGCCCGGGGTGCCCATCGCACGGTTGCCGCCGTTCTCGTCGGCGATCTCCTGGAGCTCCTCGAGGTGGTCGAAGACGCGTTCGCCGGTGACCTTCTGGGCGAGGTCACGGCCGGGGATCTGTGGCGGCGCCGCGGTGGCGGTCGGTGCCAGGAAGGTCGCGGCGAGCAGCCCGGTCAGGGCTGTCGACGCGATGGTGGACGGGAGGAGCTTGCTGCGCACGTGTCAACCTCCAGGTCGAGCACCCCGGGGCTCCGTCGGCCCCCTGCCAACCGCGCACTGACGCGGGCTGCGGGTGCGATTGCGGCAGACACTAGGGCCGCAGGAGTGATCTAGGTCACTCCGACACGCCGTTCAGGCGCGTTCCAGCAGGACGAGCACCTCGTAGTGGCCCGTGTGGGGGAACATGTCGAGCAGCCGCGCCCGCACGGGCCGCAGCGACGGCATGTCGCCGAGGTCGCGCGCCAGGGTGGCGGCGTGGCACGACGAGTACAGGACGTGCCGCACCCCGGACGCCTCCAGCCGCCCGGCGAGGTCCGCGCCGATGCCGCGCCGCGGCGGGTTGACGATCACCATCTCCGGGTCGTCCGCCGTGCCGAGCGCGAACGCCGCCGCGTCCCCGGCGGCGAACCGCACGTCCGCCGTCGCCTCGCGCCACCACGCGTCGTCGTGCCCGCCGACGACGGCGTCCGGCGGCAGCGTCGCGAGCTCGCGCGCCGTCGTCGTCGCCGAGGCCACGGCCTCCGCGGAGATCTCGATGCCGGTGACCGCCCGGCCGGGGGCCGCGCAGTGCAGCGCGAACCCGCCCACGCCGCAGTACAGGTCCCACAGGGTGGCGGGGGAGACCTCGTCCACCCAGGCGCGCGCCTGCCGGTACAGGGCGGCCGCCACCTCCGTGTTCGTCTGGAAGAAGCTCTGCGGGCGCAGGTGCAGCGTGATCCCGTCGATCTCCATCCCCAGGGTCTGCCGCTCGGTGAGGACGATCTCCTCGGCGCCCTCCAGCACGGCCGCGTGCGCGGGCTGCACGTTGACGCTCAGCACCGCCAGCGCCGGCAGGGCCTCCGCGAGCCACGGCAGGTGCTTGCGCAGGCGCGCCACCGGCTCCGTGGACCGCAGCACGAGACGCACCATCAGCTCGCCCGCCGGGGACAGCGTGACGATGACGTGCTTGAGCTCGCCCCGCCCCGCCGCGTCCTTCGGCGTCACCTTCCGGCGCCGCCCGCCCGGCCCCACCGCGGGCGTGAGGTCGTAGGGCGTGAGCCGGGCGCGGGTCACCAGCTCCGCCAGCGGCCCGAACGCGGCCTGCAGCTCCGCCGGGTACAGCGGGCAGTCCGTCAGGTCGACGCCCTGCCCCTCGTACTCCCCGGGCGGCCCCAGGATCCCCAGCACCGGCGCCGCCGCCGTGCCCGTCACCACCATCTTCGCCTTGTTGCGGAACCCCGCCTCGGCGCCCACCACCGGCGGCAGCCACACCTCGTCCGGCAGCCCCAGCAGGTCGCGCACCTGCGCCTCCTTGCCCCGCACCTGCTCCGGGTGCGTCAGGTCGAGGAGGGTGCACGAACGGCACCGGCCGGCGTCGAAGTGGTGGCACTGCACCGGCCCATTGTCGCCCGACACCCGCATGCTGACGGGCCTCGACGATCTTGCGGCCATCGGGAAGGCGTTGCCCTGCTCGGGGTCGAGCGGCGTCGGGGCGGCATCGCTGCGCGGAATCTTCACCCGCTCATGGGAGGGCCTGAGGGTTCTCCCGGATGTTCCACAAAGTTACTCTGGCGGCGGTAATGGTGTGTTCAGGCAAGGAGTTTCAGGTGGAGATCGGCGAGCGTCTCGCGTCATTGGCGACGAAGATCGAGCAGCAGAAAGCGACCATCGAAACCGAGGAGGCGACGAAGAATGCCTTCGTCATGCCCTTCATCTCGTTGGTTCTCGGCTACGACGTCTTCGATCCCACCGAAGTTGTCCCTGAGTTCACGGCCGACGTCGGCACGAAGCGAGGCGAGAAGGTCGACTACGCCATCGTGAAGGACGGCGAGGTCCAGATGTTGGTCGAGGCCAAGGCGATCGGGGCTCCCCTGAGCCTGAACCACGCATCACAGCTGTTCCGCTACTTCGCGACCACCAATGCTCGCATCGCCGTCCTGACCAATGGGCAGCACTACCACTTCTTCACCGACCTTGAGAAGCCCAACCGGATGGACGAGAAGCCGTTTCTCCAGCTCGACCTTCTCGATCTGGACGAAACTCTCGTCCCGGAGGTCCAGAAGCTCACCAAGGACTCGTTCGATCTCGATTCAGTGGTGAGCGCCGCCGAGGAGCTCAAGTACATCGGTGCGCTGAAGCGAGCGCTTGCGGCGCAGTTCCGTGAGCCGGACGACGACTGGGTCAAGGCGCTGACGAACCGCGTCTACGAAGGTTCGTTCACTCAGCGAGTCAAGGAGCAGTTCCGGGGGCTCGTGGGCAAGGCGACCAAGCAGTTCCTCGCGGACCAGGTCAACGACCGGCTCAAGGCCGCGTTGGGCAGCCAGACCTACAGCGAGGTGCCGGCGACCGCGATGACGGGAGTCGAGGCTGCTGAGGAGAGCGTGACGGACGTCGAGGCGCCGGACTCTCGGGGCATCGAGACGACGCTCGAAGAGGTCGAGGGGTACCAGATCGTGCGAGCCATCGTCTGCAGCGAGGTCTCGCCGAGCAGGATCGTCCACCGCGACACCAAGAGCTACATGGGCATCTTGCTGGACGACAACAACAGGAAGCCGATCGCTCGCCTGCACTTCAACACCGGTCAGAAGTACCTGGGGCTCTTCGACGAGGACAAGAGCGAGACGCGGCACCCCATTGACGCGATCGATGAGATCTACGGGTTTGCGGAGCACCTCCGCAAGACGGTGCACAACTACTCGTAGCAGCACGCTGGTGCGCGTCGCCGTCGGTCCTCAGCCGACGAACACGCAGAACGGGTGGCCCGACGGGTCGGCGTAGACGTACAGCGGTTCGTCGGGGTCGTCGGTGCGGTCGAGCAGCAGGGTGGCGCCGAGCGCGAGGGCGCGCTCGTGCTGGCGGGCGAGCTCGGCGACGTCGGGCACGGTCGTGTCGAGGTGGAGCTGCTGGGGGACGCCGTCGTCGGGCCACGTGGACGGCGGCAGCGCCTCGACCTGCTGGAACGCGAGGCCGATGCCGGGCCCGCGCAGCACGAGCCAGTCGCTGCCGCGCGGGTCCGGCTCTCCCGTCCCGGGCGGCTCGTCGCCGGGCCGGTAGGTGAGGCCGAACAGCTCGCGGTAGAACTCGGCGAGCCGCCGCGCGTCGGTCGTGTCGAGCACGACCTGCCGGATGCGCGGATAGGTCGGGCCCGTGCCGGCGGTGGCGTCGTACCGGTCGGCGGACAGGGTGCCGTCGTCGGGCGTCGTCACGGCTGCTCCGGGAACGACTCGGCGATGGCCCGCACCTTGGTGACGTACGCGTGCTGGTCGATGTCGGGGATGTTGGTGGCGCGGGGGACCAGCCCGACGGCGCCGTCGATCTGCTCGCGCAGGATGTCGGCGTGCCCGGCGTGCCGGGACAGGTCCTCGATGACGTGCACGAGGATCCGCTGGAGGCTGACGTCGCCGCGGTCACCCCACCAGGGCACACGTCCAGGGGTGTCGAGCGGCAGCTCGGTGATGATCGCGTCCGCCCACTCGGCGACCCGGCGGTACAGGTCCAGGGTGTCGGCCGCGGACTCGTAGGCGGTGAGGTAGAAGTCGGCGTTCGGGTCCTCGTCGAAGGCGTCGAGCCACGGCACCTCGTCCGGGGTGGGCCACTCGCGGCCGAACACCTCGCCGAAGTACCCGATCTCGATGCTCAGCGCGTGCTTGACCAGGCCGACGAGGTTCGTGCCGGTGCCGGTGCGCGGCATCCGCAGCTCCCGCTCGGACAGTCCCTCGCACTTCCACAGCAGCGCGGTGCGGACGTCACGCAGGTAGTGCAGCAGCATCTGCTGGGTGTCGGGCAGCGTGTTCACTCGGGTCTCTCCTCGCGTCGGTGCGCCCCTGCTCCGACGAGGCTAGGCCGGGCCGCCGACACC